>JBBSFA010000195.1:0-6241 GCA_038239185.1 Elainellales cyanobacterium
GGAATCCCAGCAGCAAGTTGGGCTTTCGCAGTGCGGGTAAGATTTACGAAGCTTGGTCGAGCCTGTTTGGTGGGTTCAAAGGCGACGAGGCTTCACTGCTGCGAGACGTGAAGGCGATCGATCCGCAAACGGTGCAGTTTGTCTTGAAGCAGCCGTTTGCCGCTTTTCCAGCCGCGATCGCCTCTGGCTATTTTGGCATTGCCAGTCCGGCGGCGATCGAAAAAGCAGGCGCAGACTACGGCACTCCTAGCAGCACGGCTGTTGGCACGGGCGCATTTGTGTTTAAAGAGTGGCGCAAGGGCGATCGGGTGGTGTTGGACAAAAACCCGAACTATTGGAACAGTGCGCCCAAAGTCAACCAAGTGGTGTTTCGCACGATCAAAGAAGCCTCCAGTCGCCTAGCCGAATTGCAGGCAGGCACGATCGACTTCACCGAAAACCTGTCGCCCGAACAGCGCAAACAGATCCAGAGCGATCCCAATCTGAAAGAGCTGCATCGTCCTTCGCTGAATACTGGCTATCTGGCGTTAAACCCCTCCTATGCGCCGCTTGCCAACAAAGCCGTGCGACAGGCGATCGCGATCGCGATTAACCGTAAAGCGATGGTAGACGTATTTTGGGCAGGGCTAGCCACGACCGACAGTCACTTTACGCCGCCTTCGATGAAAGAATTTCAGGACGCTAGTTTGGGCGACTACGACTACAATCCCGCCAAAGCCAAGAAAATGCTGGCAGAGGCAGGCTATGCCAACGGGTTCGATCTGGAGCTTTGGTACGCGCCGATTAATGGAGCCTCCTTTCCCACCCCCAAACCGATCGCGGAAGCCTGGGCAGCCGACCTGAATGCGATCGGCATTCGCGCCAAGCTCAACACCAAAGACTGGGCGGCATATCTGGACGATCGCCTCAAGCCTCCTGGCTTCCAAGCCTTCATGATGGGCTGGACAGGCGACTATGGCGATCCAGACAATTTTTACTATCCCCACTTCGGTCGCGGCAGCACCAAAGACATCGGCAACTGGCAAAACGATCGCGTCTTCCAACTGCTGGACAGTGCCCGCAAGGAAACCAACCCCGCGAACCGCGCCAAAATGTACGCTGAAGTAGACAAAATCCTATTCGACGAAACGCTGCGAATTCCGATCGTCCATTCGGAGCCGCTGCTGGCTCAACGCGCCCAGCTCACAGGCTGGCAACCTAGTCCGCTGGGTTCGGAGTCGTTTGCGGCGATCGGCAAATAAAAGGAGGATTGGGAGCGAGTACATCAGGGAAGGATGACTCAATACGCTTGTGCAGTTGCAGTTTTTATTTTATGCTGTGCAACACTGGTGTTTTCACTGATTAACCCAAGCACCAGTAGACAGGCTTAAGGTGAGGCGCTGACTAGGGAAGTTAACCCCAACCCTAATCAGCTAACCTACGCTATCTGTTCAGGGCAGAAGTATAGGCTGATCGATTAAAACACCGATCGCCTCGCTAATGCAAAACAAGTGGTTAAGGGAACCACACCTTAAGCTTTTCTTCACTCCAAAAAAACGCATTAGCGAGGAAATTGTCATGACTTCAGAGTTCAACGAACTACTGCCTGTTCCGCCTGCGGAAAAAGCGCAGGTGTGGATCATTGGCGATCGCGACCAGGTAACGCATCTGATCAACGAGTTCTACGTCAAACGAATTGCCACCGATCGCGTCCAGTTTACGCCGATCGTTCCGGCTCCGTTTGCAGATGGCAAGTATATGAGCGTATTGGTGCGGTAGACCTGAAAACCGCGCATGGTGCAAGATCCCCGGCTTTTTTAAAAAAGCCGGGGATCTTGCGATCGACAATTACCTTACGCCCACCTAGTGTTTTTTTCGAGAGGGCACCGAACCTAGAGACAGTCATTGCAGCATAAAATTAAGGCATGGTTTCGGACAGCAGATATGTTAAAAGCGCTTTGGGCTGTAGTTTGCCAAAGGAAGATTGAGTTTTGGCTACAAGCAAGCCAAACATCGATCGATCCGGTTTGGGACAATGCTGAGGATGATGTGTATGCCCAGCTACTCGAAGCGCGACGTGATTCTACAGCCCCAGCAGATGCACGATCGCAGGCAACAACTCACTGCAAGCTTTGACTAGCGTGGCGGTGGAGGGCAGGACGGCGATCGTGCCTTTGATTACTTTGATGCTGGTGTTGGCGAGTTTTTTGAGGGTGCTGTCTTGGGGGGTTTGGGCGGCTTTGGCGATCGTGCTGACTTGCTCTAGGGCTTCGGTTTTGTCATCGGGTTGGAGTGCTGGTTCGGCGTTGATTGCATCCTGAAGCTGTTTGAGTAGGTCTGCGAGTTGGGTGGCTTCGGGGCGATCGCTGGTTTGGAGCTGGTTGATGGTGTTGGTGACGTTGCCGTTGATTTCGCCTAGGTTGAAGGTGCTGCCTGTGGTGTTGAGGTTGCCGCCGACGGTGAGGTTGCGGCTGGAGTCGGTGCTGTCGTTCATGGATTTGCTCTCTGCGATCGTGTTGATGGTGAGGTTGGATAGAAACGTGCCGAGGTTGGAAACCGTAGCGAGGGTAATGGCTTTGAGATCTTGGCTATGGCGCTGTTCTGCCTCTAGCAATGCGGCATTCTTGACGGCGGCTAGCCGGGTTTGGTAGCTTGCCTCCCAATTTTGTTCGACTTCGCCTTTATCAGTGCCATCGGGAACTTGCAATGTCAGCAGCACATCCTGATCTTGTTTCTCGATCCCTTTAATAGCGGCATCGGGGTATTTTTCCTGGATAGTTTGCAGGGCAGTTTTGAAAGCTTCGGGGTTGATGCCATCCCGAATCAGGATTTGCACGGTGTCCAGGACTTCTTTGAAGAATTTCTCGAAGTCTCCGGGCTGAAACAGTTTGTTGGGATCGTGGGGACGGCGATCGCGGCTGCCAAACTTGTTGGGTTTTTCTAGCAAGAACACATATTGGCAGTCTACATCGGTGAGCGTTGTGTGGCTGTCGATGTTCCAGTCTTGCAGGCAGGCTCCGGTGAGTGCAGCGCCAGTCAGATCTGCTCCGACTAACAGCGCTTCAGTGAGGATTTCTTCTCGCAGATCGGCGCGTTGCAGGTTGGCTCCGCTCAGGTCTGCCCCGTTCAGGATGGCTTCGTTGAGATTTACGCCAGACAGGTTAGCGTCTCGGAAGTTGGCGCGAACGTAGGGTTTTTTGTAACCGATGCGGGTAATGAGCAATTCCCGGACGGCAGCGTTTGACAGGATCGAATCTCCCACTCTGGCGCGATCGAGGTGTTTGGCATCGTTCCAGCAGATATGGGTCAGAATTGTGGGCTTTTTCTTGGAGTCGTGGAAGTTGCTGCTTTTGAGCATCGCTCCGGTGAAGTTGGCTTTAGTCAGATCGGCTCCACAAAAGCTAGTGCCGCCCAACGCTCCAAACGCAATGCCAAAACTGCGGGCTAGGGCAAACTTGTCATCGCCCTTGCGGACACGCCATGCAATGTAGAAGGTGAGCAATAAGACCGCGACTGCGCCTGCGCCTGCGCCTGCGACTGCGCCTGCGCCTGCGCCTGCGCCTGCGCCTGCGCCTGCGCCTGCGCCTGCGACTGCGCCTGCGACTGCGACTGCGACGGCAATCGCTATAGCGATTGCGAGCGTTCCGACTGCCTTAGTGGTTAAGCCTTGGCGAGCAATGACAAAAAATGTAGTTGCAGTGAGAAGCAAAAGGAGGATGCCAGCAGAATAGCCGTAATCTTTTGTCCAAGCTTCACTGAAAAAGTACGCTGTGAAATAAGCGTTGAGTAGCACTGAAGCGAAGTTCAAGACAACTGAAAACACAAACGAAAGGACAAGTTGAATTATCAACCAGCGCCTTTGCACACCCGCTTTCGCTTTTGCAAAGTTCGCCTCTTTCAAAGTCGCATTCGTAAAATTTGCGCCCCGGATATCCGCCCCGCTAAAATCCGCGATCGACAAATCCTGCCCCTTGAAGCTACGACCGCGCAAGTTTTGACCAGAGAAGTCCGAGGGCATGGGCAAAAGCAAACCCGAAAAAGATTTTGCTACAGATGTAACACGAAAACCCCAACGATCGCCAGATCACCCGATCGCCCCAAAACAAATTCACAGCCCAACATCCCCCAAAACCCGATCGCCGTAGGGGCGCGACATTCGGCAGACCCTCAAACGGTCTAACCCGCAACCCAACAACCGAATGTCACGCCCTAAACCTCCAGCGATCGAGCAAAAACATTCAGCATTCAAGCAAAAACATTCAGCGATCGACCTCAGAACATCAACGTCCATGCTCAGAGGTTCAGCGTTGATGTTTTGAGGTTCAGCGATCGAGTTCAGAGGTTCAGCGATCGAGTTGGGAAGCGCGGAAAGTGTCTAGAGCGCCCAGAATGCCCAGAGCGCCTAGATTCCCGGCTTTTTTAAAAAAGCCGGGAATCTATACCCACAGGTCATCCACCCGTAGTGCGATCGCTAAGAGCTTGGTGGCATCAGCAAAATGCTTAACTTCCACGGGGCGGCTTCACCCGCTCCAGCCACTTTTCAGCTTTAGAGTATTTATCTTTTTGCACCTGTTGAAGCGCTTGCTTAAAGTTCAACTGCACCCCCCAGACATCAGCATAGAAGCGGCTTTCTCGCTTCATTGTCTCAAAGAACTCGATCGCCTGCACATGCGAGAGATTGCCCTCGGTTTTGGCGATCGCCATCAGCACCTCAAACACATCCTCAGCCATCTTGGCATCCCCACAGACGTAGTAATGACAGCGCGGATGGCTGAGTAACTGCCACAATGTTCCTGCATTGTCCTGCATTAAGCCCTGCACGTAAACCTTCTGGTCAGGAAGCCGCGAGAAAGCCACTTGCAAATCGGTCAGCACACCCTGATTTTGCCAGGATGTCAGGCGATCGCCATACAGAAAATCGCTGTGATTGCGACAGCCAAAGTAAAGGCAGGCATCCCCTAGCGGCATTCCCTGGTTTTGCAACGCTTCTCGATATTCCAGGAAGGCAACCAACGGTGAAACCCCAGTCCCAGCACCCACCATCAGCATCGGCGCTTGCGGGTCGACAGGCGGACGGAATCTAGAGGCGCAAACCCCAATCCGCACGCTGGAACCGGGCGGCAATTCTGCCAAATAATTGGAGCAAAGCCCCTGCCGCACTTTGCCTGCATCGGTGCGGATTTGCAGCACGCCCACCGTAATTTGCAGGGTGTCAGGATGCAGCAGCGGACAGGAGGAGATGGAATAGAGGCGCGGCTTTTGCTTAGACAGCAGTTCTAGCAGCGCTTCCAGGGTAATCTTCACCGAAGGAAATTCATCAAACAGATCGGCAACGCTCATAAAGCGGTCTGCGATCGCTTGCTTCAGCCGCACCGCATCAGGATGATCGTCGCCCTGCCGCAAAATTTCCAGCCAGGTTTCCAGGCGTTGTTGATCCTGGGAAGTTTGAGCAGCGGCACGGAGGTAAGCCAGCAGATCGTTGAAAGGTTCTCGCAGAGACAGATCTAGGTCTTCAGAGAGCAGTTGCCTGACGCGGGTCGGCATGACAACCGGGGGCTGATCTGTAGTGCCGTCTGGATTAACATAGTTCGCCGTAAAGTAAGTATTCGCCGCGATGCCGATGCGATCGCACAGCCGATCGACTAGCTCCGAGGGATTACAGGGGTAAACCGCTACATGATCTCCCGTTTCGTACTGCAACCCAGTTCCAGCAATATCAAAGACCAGAGCGCGAGTGGAACGACTGCCGGGAATCACTTCCTGGAGCAGTTCATCGTTGGCAAGTAGGGGAACGGGAATGCCGCGATCGAGAGAAGCTAGATGAGGCGTGATCTCGGCTTCGCTTAAGAAGGTGACGGTAAGTTTGGCAGGGCTGGCATTGCCTACGATCGCATCAGCACCAAGCACCCGCGAAATTAAGCCGAGCCATTGCTGAAAGGTGGTTGCCTGACCTTTGATTTCGTCGCCTTTGTGCAGGGCGACCGCGCGGTTGGCTCCAGCTTTGGTCAAGGCTCTGTCGATCGCCACACCTGCCGCACAGAACTGTTCGTAGACAGTGCTGCCAATCCCCAACACCGAGTAATTCAACCCGTCGAGTGAACCCGCAGGCTGTTGTCTCAGCCATTGCAGGAAGCGCTTGCCGTTGCTGGGCATTTCGCCATTGCCGAAAGTGGAGGTAATAATCAGCAGCAGTTTTTCGGCGGCAAGCGCATCGACGGGATAGTCATCCAAAGCCATCACTTGGGGACGAAATTGCTGCAAC
>JBBSFA010000196.1:0-6231 GCA_038239185.1 Elainellales cyanobacterium
CCATAAGTTGCGCCTTAGCAGCCAGAAAATGGCAGGAGAGATCAGCAGCAGCAGCACATAGAGCTACAAAATATCGATCACGGGTGGGGCAAGATGAAAGGTCGCTGCCGCCAGAATGACTTGCCACCAAGAGCCAGGAGCCTGGTCAAAGCTGGGGCTGGTCGTTCCGGGTGCAACGATGCTCAACAACCCCAGAGAAACCATCAGGAAAAAACTGGTGAATATAGAGCGTGCGCGATCGCGACAGCAGTTTTCGCATAGCGTTGTGTAACCCTTCGCGATCGATCCGCTTCAAGGTCACCATGCCGAGAACGAAACCTGACAAAAACACAAATCCCTCAGCGGCACTGGCGTAGATGTGTCCCTGAGTTACATTATTGAAATAGGAGTGGCTTTCCAGGTGGTTGACTACCATAAAGACGATGGCAATGCCCCGCAGAAAATCGAGCCGAAAATCGCGCTTATCGCCTGTGGTAGGGTCATAGCGCCAGGAAGCGAGCGCGTCAGAGACTAGGTTTTGTCGCTGAAGCGGCAGTGCTGCGTTTCTAAGGAAATTTATCAGCATGTTGGGAAATCAGTGACCAGAAGATTAAGCAATCTTTATCAAGATTCCCCTTGGACTAGCTAAATTCACGGTCTGCGAATAATTCTTCCCAAGTGGGCGGCTCTCAGAGGAACGATGCCTCGGTTTTAGGTGCGATCGCCTAAAATCAAAGCAGCAAGTGATTGCCGCTAGACCTGAGATTCTGCGGCAGTTGTCGGTTTCAGATTAGAAAAAGGAAGAGACTGATGAGCAATACCAGCAATTTTCGAGATGCGATTCGCCAAGCTAAAACTCAAGCGCTTGTTGGCCCCAATGTGATTTCTAAGGCATTGCCGTTTTTGGGCTTGGGGCTGATCCTGACGGCTTTAGGCACTTATGGCGGCATCGGCATGATCAGCACCAATCCGGGGCTATTTATGCCCACTTTCATTGGTGCGATCGTGCTGGAGTTAATCCTGTTTTTCGTGGCGCGCAACGTGGCAGAGAAAGGCAATAACGCTGTAGCCTTGCCGCTTTTGGCAACCTATAGTCTCCTCTCGGGGTATACGCTCAGTGGTCTGGTGTATACCGCATTAGGGACAGGCGGCGTTGGAGTCGCAGGCGTTGGAGTCGCAGCGTTGGGCTGTGGCGTGACGTTTATTGTAGCGCGGCAGATTGGCTCTAATCTGAGCGATCGCGATGGCATGGCATTGGCTCAAACCTTGCAGATTGGCTTAATTGCGCTGCTGGTGGTGCTATTGGGTCAGGTCGGTTTTGCGCTGTTTGGGGTTTATACACCGACTTGGCTAGAGATTGGGATTTCCGGCATCGGGACTTTGCTGTTTGCGGGTGCTGCGGTAGTTGACTTCCACGTATTGCCCAGAACCTATCGGGATGATCAGTATCTTCCGGCGGCGCTGTCGATGTATTTGACCTACATCAACTTGTTTGTGTTCATTTTGAGACTTTTGCTGGCGATGAATCGGGATTAGGGAATCTAGTTGATGCGATCGCCAGCCGAGCCAGTGGGCTGGCGATCGCATTCACTGAAAAGTCTTTCGATCAAGACAGCACAGGCACTCCGGGAAATGTATGGCATATAGCGACTTTACCCTGCAAAAACTCAAGAAAGACTTTGGCTTACAGGTCGATGAGCAGCGCGACCTGTTTGCAGCGGTTCAGCCGATCGCTGGCAGTGACCTGCTGAACAGTACGCTGCAAGAAACCGTGCAGTTGGCGATCGCCATCAACACCGAGAAAGCCCGCTCGGAGATGATCATTACACCCGTGCTGCTGGAAGTGCGGCGGCAGGCGATCGGGCAAGTCAGCCTCTTTTCGGGCACAGAATTTAACGTGGATGACGAGAAAGGACTGGTGGGTTACTGTGACTACATCCTCTGTCGTTCCAAAGAGCAGCTTACCCTCAATGCGCCCGTTATTCTAATCACGGAAGCAAAAAACGAAAATATCAAGGCAGGCTTAGGACAGTGCGTTGCAGGCATGATCGCGGCTCAGCAGTTTAATCAGTGTGAAGGACAGGCGATCGAGGAGATCTATGGAGCTGTTACCACAGGCGAAATCTGGAAATTCCTTCAACTCTGGGATACAACGGTTTCCATTGATCTGACCGATTATTACATCCCACTCAACCTCAACAAAATTCTTGGCATCCTGGTTCAGGGGTTAGGGTTGCCGCTTGTCAGTAGGCAGTAGAGGATGGCATGGAATCATGATTAAAGAACTGGATGTGGTGACACTCACCCACGATTTGCAAGAGCATGGGTTAACTAAAGGCAGTAAGGGAGCCGTTGTTCATTGCTATGGTAATGACCAGGGATTTGAGGTGGAGTTTGTGAGTGCAGTGGGTAATACCATTGCGCTTTTGACTTTACAGAGAGCCGACATTCAACCCGAACGAGAAGCCATTCGAGAGCAAGTTTTAGCGATTCTGAATTCTTTGCCGAATGACTTGATTGCAGAAGTGCGAGACTTTGCTGAATTTCTCCAGCAGCGGAAAGCAGGCTAAATCTACCTATTTGAACGATCGCCCAGAATCCTTCGCCCACGATATCTAAAGATTAACGGTTGAAGAGTTGAGCATGGCGCGGGATGCTTTGAGCATCATCGCTGAAGGGTGGAGAATCATCTGCGCGAATCTCTCATAGCTCCTGCCCTAACCGTAGCCGCCCTGCATCACTTGGATCGGAAGCTAAAAATAGAATCTTAATAGGGTGATACCATTTTTTTGTGAAGCTGCACATAATTTAAGAGCTTAAAAAGCAGTTAAACTAAGGTTTTCAGCTTTCGAGATTGTATGCAGCTTCACAGTAAATTGGTATGAGTACTTTGCATTCAAGCAGATGTTAATTAGTTCCCTAATAGTACTCTTTATAGTTTGAGAAGTTAAAACAGCGACTGAGCGGAAGAGGGCTGAGATTCTAAGTACCCCAGAAAATCCATTAGCTCACTATCATTTAGCTCTTGGCGCGATCGCTTGCCGTAGGTTTCCTTCAGATGTCGCCGCCCTTGCTCAGTCGTCCAGCCTAACCGCTTCATTTCTACGCTGATCTTGGCGATTTCGTTGGAGCGATCGGCGGGTTCTGGGTTGGGCTTAATCGGATCTTTGGCGGATTCCTCAGGCGGTTCTGTGGCAGATGAGGTGGATGCCGATTCGGTCTTCCGTTTACTCTTGCTGGGTTTAGCGGCAGGCGGTTCTAACGGAATGGAACTTGGCGAACTGAAGTCTTCCGGCGGTAGTTCGGGCAGCGGTGGAACAAACTGATCCGCTTCAGCTTCCAACGGAGATTTGTAGGGTTCAGAGGTGGCGATCGGCTCTGGTGCAGGATCTAGGGCTAGCTCCGGCGATCGATCGACCAACGGAAAGGACAGCAAGGGTTCAGCACTAGGCTGGCTTGCGACAAAGTCTAGCTCCAGGCTGGGTGAAGCGAGGGCTACCGCAGGCTGAGAAAATGGCACAGGTGCAGCTTCGATCGCGGGTTGCGGCAGTAGTGGCGACAGTTCCGGCGGCAGTGGCGGCACTAGTGGCGCGATCGCGGGACTCACTGGCTCAGCGATCGGCACAACGGGCAGGTCAAATGCTGGCGCGACGCGGATTCCTAGCGCTTCTAACGCTCTAATTTTAGCGCGATCTTCGGCTGTTTCGATCTCCGGAGCCACAGCCATCCCGCTTGCCAGAGTGATGCCGCCGCTTTGCGCTAGGGCACGCACTACATAGCTGTCTTGATGGATGGTCAAGAATTCAGCCACGATCGCGCCCATCGGATAGCGGGCTTTGAAGTCAGTCAGGAGAGCTGACAGAGTAGAAGAATGGAGTGACAAGGCTAATACGCTATTTACAGTTTGAAGGACAGTTTTAAGGACTCGCTGAAATGGTAGCCCAAAAAATCTGTTCTGGCTGTCCGAATCTCTTCGCGATCGCTTAATAAAATAACATAAGACGTTAAGCTAAAAGCAGCGTTGAACTGTTTAAACTCTTTAAACAAAACGCTCCGGAGCTTAACCTAACCTGAGCGATAAACCCCCTCAAGTCCAGTCAGCCTTAAATTAGTCTTAAAGAAGCCTGTTCGTGTAATTAATGTTAGATCAACTTTCAAGCTATTCTTCTTTCCTGAGCACTGACACGCTGCTTTTGCTGCCCGTCTTAGTGGCACTGGAAGTCGTGCTGTCGGCAGACAATGCGATCGCCCTGGCTGCCATTGCTCAAGGGCTAGCCGATCAGCAGATGCAGCGTCGCGCCCTCAACTTTGGTCTAGTTATCGCTTTTTGCCTGCGCGTTGCCTTGATCTTGACAGCAACTTGGGTCATCCAATTCTGGCAGTTCGAGCTATTGGGGGCAGCTTATCTGCTGTGGCTCGTCTTCCAGTATTTCTCATCTTCCGAAGAAAAAGACGAAACGGGGCAACATCCGCATCATGGACCCAGATTTTCGTCGCTGTGGCAGGCGATTCCGATGATTGCCGTTACCGATCTTGCCTTTTCGCTGGATAGTGTGACAACGGCGATCGCAGTTTCCAAAGACACTTGGCTGGTGCTGACAGGTGGATTGGTTGGCGTGATTGCGCTGCGTTTCATGGCAGGCCTATTTATTCGTTGGTTAGCAGAATTTGAGCATCTAGAAGACGCAGGCTATATCACAGTGGCATTTGTCGGTCTGCGGCTGCTGCTGCGCGTGTTCGACTCTAGCTTCATTCCGCCAGAATGGCTGATGATTACACTGATTGCCTTAGTGTTTACCTGGGGCTTTTCTAAGCGGGTGGAGCAGTCGGAAGAGGCTGTGCCTGTGGCGATCGATTCAACCGCGATCGAATCACAGAGTCCAGCGGATAGAGCGGAAATCTCGGTGGAGAGTTAGGCTTTGGAGGCTCGCAGTTGACCGCAGGCGGCATCTGCTTCTAGCCCCCGCGACCAACGAACGCTCACCGCCACATGGCGATCGCGCAATGCCTGCATGAAGCCCTGAATCCGACGCGAATCAGGGCGTTTGTAGTCTGCTTCCTGAATGGGATTGTAGGGAATCAAATTGACGTGACTCTGGAAGCCGTGCAGATGATCGGCAAGTTCGACGGCATGTTCGGGGCGATCGTTCAATTCTGCCAGCAGCACATACTCAAAGGTGACTCGTCGTCCCGTCGTCCGCACATAGTCGCGGCACTCTTCTAGCAAAGCTTTGAGCGGATAGTGATTGGCGCTAGGGATGAGCTGCTGGCGTAAGCGCTGGTTAGAAGCATGGAGGCTAACCGCCAGCGTGATCTGAAGCTGCTGCTCGGCAAGCTGACAAATTCTGCCCGGAATCCCGACAGTCGAAACGGTGATCGATCGCTGCCCAATTCCCACATCTTGGTTGATCGATCGCACTGCCCCCAGGGTGTTTTCCAAATTCATCAGCGGTTCGCCCATGCCCATAAACACAATGTTGCTGACCCGATGCTGAAAGTCTTCCTGCACGGTAAGCACTTGATCGACAATCTCATGAACTTCTAGATTGCGCTGAAATCCGCCTTTGCCTGTTGCACAAAAATCGCATCCCATCGGGCAGCCAACTTGGGAAGAGACGCAAACGGTGAGGCGATCGATCGCCCCTTTCCCACCAGACTTGAAGTTCGGAATGCCAACCGCTTCGACAATTTGCCCGTCTGCTAGCCGCAGCAAAAACTTAACGGTTCCATCTGCTGCCACCGATCGATAATGCACCTCAGAGCGTCCCATTTTCACTTCTGCCATCTCCGATCGCCACTGCTTGGGAAAGACCGAGACATCGCCAATCGTGCGCGCGCCCTGCTGATAGAGCCATTGGTGGAGCTGCTTACCCCGATAGGCAGGCTGTCCATGCTGCTGCACCCAGTCGGTGAGATCGGTGAGCGATCGCCCCAGCAGAGGAGCAGTGGACTGGAGCAGCGCTGAGTCCAGCGGGTTCGATTCAGCAGAGAATTCGATCGAGGTAGAAGACATGGCAGTTGGCAACGGCAGAGGATTAGCCTTTCTATGGTACGAGATAGCGCTGAGAGCGTGGAAGCAGAGACACTAAACTGAAGAGGATATCGCGCAAAATCTGCCCAAACGTCACCCCTATGCACCACGCTTCGATTCGGACGGCTGATATTTTCCAGGCGATCGCCTTTTATGAGCAGCTTGGCTTCCAGGTTTGCGAGCGGTTTACGGCGAGCGTGACATTGGCTTGCTGGATGGAA
>JBBSFA010000197.1:0-6226 GCA_038239185.1 Elainellales cyanobacterium
GGGGAGCGGAAAGCCTTTGCTCACTTATTCAACGGTAATCAGGGTCGTATCGCTTCCTGCTGTCATGTTGCGCCTCTTAGAGATGATATTTGGTTTCCGCCAATTGATACAGTCGCCGCCACAACAAGCGATTTATCCCGACGACAAATAGGCTCATCATGCCAATCCCTAACGTAATCCTTGCCCAGTCGCCCGCCGCCGTTGCCTCAGCAATGTAAGATCCCAGCCCAGTTGCCGTGAGCGTAGTCTGTCCCCACGAGACGATTTCGGCAATAATGCTGGCGTTCCACGCGCCGCCACTTGCCGTCACGCCGCCCGTAATCCAAGCCGAAAAGATGCCAGGGATAATCAGCCGTTTCCAGCGTTTCCAGCCTCGCAGCCCGACATCATCTGCCATTTCGCGCAAATCGGTGGGAATGCTTTGGGCACCTGCGATCGAATTGAACAAGATATACCACTGAGCGCCCAACGACATCAGGAAAATGCTGCCCCAGTCGAGGCTGATGTGGCTGCGAATGAAAAAGAGGGTGGCAAACGGAAAGACAAAGTTGGCGGGAAAGGCGGCTAAAAATTGAACCACAGGCTGCAAAAGGCGCGCCAGCTTGGGATTGAAGCCGATCGCAACGCCGAGCGGTGTCCAAACCAGGGTCGCGAAAATCAACAGCACCGTGACTCGCACCAAAGTCAACACACCCAGCCCAAAGGCTTTGAAGACTTCACCCACGACCGCAGGCGGAGTCAGCGCTGAAAACGATCGATTCATCGCATCGCTAATCGGACGCAAAAACCGCCCCAGCAAGCGCGGAATCCGAGCCGTAGTCAGCAAGTCATAAACCCAGGATTCAGGCGCGTCCGCAGAAGCACTTTGCTCCAGCCAGAATTTATCTGCCCAAGCCACGATCGGTCGCCAAAACAACTGATCGGTCAGCAAGATGACGATCGCGATCGTTAAGAACGCCCAACCCAACGCAGGCAGATTTTGGGCGGCGATCGCGGCTGCCACATAAGAACCGATTCCCGGCAAGGTATACTTCTGATTCAGGACGCTGATCGCTTCACTGGCAACCACGAAAAACCAGCCGCCACCAAAGCTCATCATCGCGTTCCAGACTAAGCCAATTAATGCCGAAGGCACTTCCAGCTTGGTAAATCGCTCCCAACCCGATAGGCGATAGAGAGTCACCGCTTCGTCCAGCTCTTTGGGCAACGTCCGCAGCGACTGATAGAACGAAAAGGTCATATTCCAGACCTGACTGGTGAAGATCGCGAAAATCGACGCGGCTTCGAGTCCCAGCAGACTACCCGGAAACAAAGCGATAAATCCCGTGACGGTGATCGACAAAAACCCCAGGACTGGCACGGATTGCAAAATATCCAGCAGCGGGATCATCACCTTTTCCGCCTGCCGATTATGGGCAGCTACAGAGCCGTAGACCAAGGTGAACACGAGCGAGCAGAACAGGGCAACGAACATTCGTAGGGTCGATCGCCCCGCATAGTAGGGCAAATCGCGGGGATTGAGATCGATCCCTGGTACGACATCGGGCGGCTGAAAGCTGACCAGAGTACCAGCTCCAACCCGCGCGATCAGGGCAAGTAGCCCCAGCGTACCGAGAAGAATCGCGACATCTGCTAAACCAAACGGCAAGCGGCGAAGCGCCTCTGAGGAGGGGAAGGTTTTCATCGCAAACGTCTTATTAATCTTCGTTTATTAAAGCGCGAAGCGGGCTATTTCAGCGATCGCAAAAACTCCACGCCGCCCAATTGAGTCATTTGCTGCAAGATCCAATCCTGTCGCCGCAGCACAGTCAGAGACGGCTGATCGACCTGGTACAGCTCCGGCGCAGGCAAAACAGCCGCCAATAGTGCCGCTTGTTCGGACGTAAGCTGATCAGCAGACTGGTCAAAAAATCGCTGGCTGGCGGCTTCTACTCCATAGAGGCGATCGCCAAACTCGGCAATATTCAGATAAATCTCCAGAATGCGCTGCTTGGAGCAGAATAACTCCAGCAGCACCGTAAACCACGCCTCCAGCCCTTTGCGAAACCAGCTTCGTCCTGACCACAGGTACAAATTTTTTGCCACCTGCTGACTAATCGTGCTGGCTCCACGCAAGTCACCGCCTTCTTTGTAAGCTTCGATCGCCTGATTCAGCGAGTCAACATCAAAGCCATGATGCGTCAGAAAGCGCTGATCCTCCGAGGCGATCGCTGCCAATGCCATCTCTGGCGAGATCTTGTTGTAGTCCACCCAGCGCTGGTCGTACAAACCAATCTGCCCGTTGGCAACGATCGATTGCAGCATAAAGCTAGAGGTCGGCGGCGGCAACCAGCGCCACGGCAACACCAGCACAATCGATAGGACTACAGCCGCGATCGCTAAATTGACCAGCAGCGACAGCAGCCAGCAGAGCGGAGATTTAGAGCGGCGGGAGCGGCGAAACACAGCAACCAAAAAACTTAATTTTAGCGGATCAGCCTCAGACGCACCGAATCAAGCCTCGCTAAACGTCCGATCGAACGCAAGGGGATTACCCAAGACAGCAATCTCTTCCACCAAAATCCATCCGCCCGAGCGGTTCAATCTTCCCTGTACCGTCACCCCTAGTCCATCACAGGACTGAAACCGCCGATCGACTTCAGCCTCCAGTGTCACTAACGCAAAGCGCTGATTGGCTAGAGCATCTGGCACAGCCACCGTGAGCTGATAATCCTGATCCCCACGCCGATCGAAGTGCCCCTGAAAAGTTTGCGATCGCTGCGATACCTCTGCGCGAACCGCCTCGATCGCTGAACAGTTGCCGTCGATCGGATACTGCTCAGGATGGTCGAGATAGAACTCCTGTCGCGTCAACCAGTCGGGATGGTGTGGCGGCAGATTGAATAAGGGGATCAGCGCAGTCGGCGCGATCGGATCGCTCAGCAGTGCGGCTTGCAGCGATCGCACAGGCAACTTTCGCGGGGGGCAGTTTTGCTCAATGCAGAGCGCCGCCGCCATGCCTGCCGCTTGCCCGATCCCCAACACCACAGGCTGAAGTCGCGTCGCTCCGTTGGCAATATGCGAGACGGAAATATTTTTCTCGCAGACTAAAAGCCCATCTATCGCCGCTGGAACCAGACAGCGATAGGGCAGCGCAAACGGCGTACCTGTCCAACGTCCGCCCCAGCGGATTGACTTGGGGTGCAGGGCAAACTCAAAGCCAGGATAGTGATGATCGTTGGCATAGTTGCCAATGGCGATCGCCTCAACCTGTCCGGAAGCATCGATCGGCAGGGCTGCGACCTGTCCAGACGCGATCGGCAAAATGTCCTGCTCCTGCACCGTGACTACTCCCTGAAGCCGCCGACTTTCCCGATAGTAAGGATGCAGGGCAAAAGCACCACCGCCCAGATGTCCAGGAATCTGCGGGAACGGATCGACCGCCAGCCCATAGCATCGTCCTAGTTGCTCTTGCAAAAAGTGAGCATAGCTTTGGGAATGCCAGTAAGCTTCCTGAAGAAAGTCTTGGCGCGTTGCAGGCTGGAGCAGGCGATCGAGTCCCGCCCCATAATCGTTGCCTTGCTTCGGCCAATTGATCATGAAGCGGTTTCCCGGAAGCCGCCCATAGTTAAGAAACTGCGTCATCCCGTAGCCCGTCCAAGTGTCCTTGAACTGTGGTGATGCGATCGCAGGATCGGGAATCGCGGGAGCCTTCTCCTTACCAAAGTCTTGCAGCACAAACACCCAGGTTGGCGCTTGCACGGCATACTGCTGGGTCATGTCGTTTGGTGTGACGGGTGCGCTAGGTTCTTGAGTCTGCGATCGCCACTCCCAGCCCCAGCGGTGCGGCACTTCCCCTAAAGCCAGCAGATCGCCTAGCTCAGTGCCGTCTAAAGTCAGGGTTGCTGTGATTTCGTAATCCGCAAAGCGAACGCCTATGATCCGATCGCCCTGCCGCTGCACTTCTAGCGGGATTTGTCCGCTAATCCAGCGGAGATTGGGCAAAGCTGCCACCCAATCGGCAAAGATGGCAGCGCCAATCTGCGGCTCATAAGTAAAAAAACTCACCCAGCCGTGATCGACCCCGATCGCCTGCCGCTGCTGCACCTGCCGCAAAAAATCGCCCCAGATGCCCGTCTGAAAAGCAGTCAGCTCGTTGCCATCTGGAGCCGTTACCCCTGCGGAGGTCAGCATTCCACCTAGCCATGCTAGTTCGCTGACCAAAACGGTTTTTGCGCCACGCCGCGCCGCTTGGATCGCAGCGGCTGTTCCGCCTGTGCCGCCGCCCACGACCAAGATGTCTGTCTGGATTTTTTCAACCATATTGCTTTATCGATCGCGCTCAAAGCCGAAGAAACAGCGCTGCTATCTCTCCGGCTTGCTCAGATTCATTATTTTACAAGGCTAAATCTGCGATTCATAGACAGACAGACTCAATAACGGCTCCACTAAAGCCGTGCTGTTTAAGTCAGCTTCCAGCAATTCGATCGGAGTTTTCAAGCTAATCAGCTCTTCTAGCTCACGCCAGTCGGTTGTCCAAGTTGGCGTAAATGGCGCGGCAGCTAGCGTACAAGCTGACCAGCTTCCTTGAACAGAAACATTGAGTAATTGGCACTGACCACCCCTTCGCCCTTCTGGGGTGTAGAACTGGCAACGGCGGCAAGCAGAAATAGGGCGATCGGCGGGATTCATAAAAGCTGGTTTTATAAGGTTTTATCTTCACGCCTATTCTCATCTTTGCAAAATCATGGTTTTGGAAGAATAAAAGGCTTATAAGTTAGATTCAGGCTCGATCGTAGCAATCCCGCAGACAAAATAATTATTTAGATTGTCTTTATACTCTTGTTAAGCTGTGAAAACAAAAATTGGCAGCGGACTCGATCAAATGGATTTCCTCAGTGAATCCACTAGATTGATCTAAAAACAGATGGGGATCAACTTAAACTGTGAAAGCTCAACTCGCGGCAAGGCAGCTCCACTACCCTTGAAGCGCAAGAAATCGCTCGTTTGCTGCCACAATTTAAGGCTGTTTTTGAGCGCAAATGGGCGATCGCTTAAATGAGAGAAATGTGTAGAAATCTGTAGCTTTTTCTCAAATCACTTTGTTTTGTATTGCAAAAGATTTAGATCGAAAAGCTGGGTTTTAAACCTAAGTTTTGTGTCCGAAAACTTAGCAGAAGAATCACATCATGCCATCCTAAATCAGGTGCAATATCCGCCCCTTTTTTGGCTCATTTCTTAAGAAAATATGGATTCTCTTCAGGCAGCTCATACCCTGCTCAAGGCATTCGACGGTTTAACCCCCAAAACGATCGCCTCTGAGACAGAACGGCAGCAAGTTCAACAGGCGCTTCTGGAAGTTGCCAAGCAGTCTGACTATCAAATTTTGGGCATTTGCGCCGACACCGTTGAGCAAGGCTATCAAGCGCTCAAGTCTTATGCGATCGCTTTGGGCTATGAACCAGTCGGTGCAAGCGAACCCGAAGCAAAATCTATGACGGGAGCGATCTATCTCAAGTTCAATCCCAAGCTGGGGTCTTGCTATCTTGCGCCTTATGAAGGGACTCACCGGGGCGTATTGGTTGCCTGCCAATCTGCCTATGAATCGGGGCTGAACGAGATGTATGGGCATTTTCCAGCAGACTTGTTTGAGCCAGTTGAGCCAGTTTAGGAACTTTTAGCGGCGGGTTCAGTCTGCTGGGATAAGGCTGCTTAAGTAAAGTGTGTTTGACCCCGTTTCCCGATAAAATGACTTGTCGTTATCACCTCAAGGGTACGGGGCGGCAAACTATGAATCAGCAACGCATGAGACAGGCGGAACAGGTCAAAATTGGCATCATTGGCGGCAGCGGACTCTACAAAATGGAGGCGCTTAAGGATGTGGAAGAAGTGCAAATCGACACTCCTTTTGGCAGTCCCTCTGATGCCCTGATTGTCGGTACGGTAGAAGGAACCAGAGTGGCATTTTTGGCGCGGCATGGGCGAAACCATACGCTGATGCCGTCTGAGCTGCCGTTTCGGGCGAATATCTACGCCATGAAAAGCTTGGGCGTAGAGTACCTGATTTCGGCTTCAGCGGTGGGTTCACTCCGCGCAGAAGTGAAGCCATTAGATATGGTCGTTCCCGATCAGTTCATCGATCGCACTAAAAATCGCGTCTCCACTTTCTTTGGCAACGGCATTGTTGGGCATATTGCCTTTGGCGATCCGATTTGCCCGAAGCTGGCAGAGGTGCTGACTGACGCGA
>JBBSFA010000198.1:0-6216 GCA_038239185.1 Elainellales cyanobacterium
CGTGATTCAAAGCTAGGAGCGTATGATGGATTGGCAGTTACTAGGACTTAGTTTTATCACGGTATTTCTCTCAGAATTGGGAGACAAAAGCCAGCTCGCAGCGATCGCTCTAGGCGGCAGCTCCAAATCAGTCAGAGCCGTCTTTTTGGGAACCTCTGCTGCCTTGCTGCTTGCCAGCTTTTTGGGCGTTTGGTTGGGCGAAGGAGCCGCACAGTTCCTACCGACTCGCTGGGTTAAGCTGATCGCAGCGATCGGCTTTGCAGTGATGGGAGTGCGGCTTTTGTGGCTCCGAGGTGAAGCCCCTTCCGAAGAGATCGAAGCTTGAAAAATTAGGTGGACATAAACGCCTGACGACACCAAATCCCCGGATTCTCGAAGAATCCGGGGATTTTTAGCAATAAAAATTTACACAAAATCCCTTTGCAGCCTTGCATTAAATCAGCAATCCGCCGAAATATATTAACAACCCTCCAGTCATCCTCAATGCTCGCATCCTATCCCTAATTTTAGGTTGAACCCAACCTCAAGGAGTCTCATGTCAAGTACAGCGATGGATATTGTATGTAGAAACGGACATCTGCTTCCAGTCGGATCAAAATTCTGCAATCTGTGTGGTGAGCCTGTCTTAATCTCGCCCGATCTGTCGATCGAAGCTCGATCATCCGCCGAAGCTTGGATGCTGCCTAACAACTGGACGGAACCCTTGCAGCCTGGAACCTGCCTGCGCGATCGCTACATCATTCGGCAGCAGTTGGGTCAAGGTGGCTCCGGTAGGACTTATCTGGCAGAAGACACAGGACGGTTTCAAGAAAAGTTTGTGATTAAAGAGTTTTTGCCTTCGCTCCAGAACACGCTCGCCCTCAAGAAAGCAGAAGAGCTGTTTCAACGCGAGGCAGCGACGTTACACCAGCTTGAACATCCTCAAATTCCTCGATTTTGGACAATTTTTCGGGAAGAAAAGAGCATTTTTCTAGTCATAGACTATATAGATGGCTCGACTTATAAAGATTTACTAGAGGAACGGTTCCTGCAAGGTGATTGCTTCAGTGAAGCCGAAGTTTTAGATCTACTTCAAAACTTGTTACCTGTTCTGAGCTATTTGCACCATCGGGGAGTTATCCATCGGGATATTTCACCGGATAACATCATTTGTCGAAGCGAAGATCAACTCCCGATCCTGATTGATTTGGGTGGTGTCAAGCAAGTTGCGATCGAAGTTGGCTCACAGTTAGAAATTGGCTCAAACTCTAACGCCGCTTCGTTTACGCGTTTGGGCAAAGTCGGGTATGCCCCCGGCGAACAAATGCACCTGGGGCTAGTGGCTCCGCACAGTGATTTATATGCCCTTGCGGTCACTGCGTTGGTGTTGATGACTGGCAAAAAACCACAGCAGTTGCTGAATCCAAGCACGTTGCAGTGGCAATGGGAAGATGAACTGAAGCTGAATCCGCTCTTGACCAAAACGATCAACCGAATGCTGGCTGCCAAACCTGCCAATCGGTTCCAATCGGCAGACGACATTCTCCAGGCTTTAGCCCCGCTGTTTGCCATTCCGCTTTCCCAATCCGCTGTCACTCAAACTGCAATCTCTGCGCCAGTACCGATCGAATCTTCAGAACCGATTCTGACTTCGGAGCGATCGCTTGCCCCCGAAGGTCACAATCCTGCGCTAGAAAAAAATAAGCCAGCTTCCCTAAGCTGGCTAAAGTGGCTGATTCCAGCCCTATTACTGCTCGGCGGGCTAACCTATTTTGCCTGGAAACAGTACCCGATCGCTCCCTCCCCACAAACGGCAACTGAGTTACCTGGCGATCCAGAATTGCAGCTTCGGGCTTCCATGCAAGAAGTGCAAAATGTCCCATCGGGGCTGTTCAACTATGGCGGTGCTCCTGCCTTTGCCGCGCTGACTGCCCATGGCATAAACGATGCCATCACTCGATCGCACCCAGACTATCGGCTGCGCTACACCGAGCCGCCGTCAGGCAATCCGGGTTCCGGAACGGGAATTGATATGCTAATCAACGGCGAGCTAAGCATTGCCCAAAGCGCGCGTCCGCTGGAAGATGCCGACTACGACAAGGCTAAAATTCGGGGTCTATCGCTCAAGCAAGTGCCCGTTGCGATCGACTGCGTAGTCTACTACACCCATCCGGGACTTAATGTACCTGGGCTGTCAGTGGATCAACTCCAGGCAATTTATCGCGGTGAAGTCACCAACTGGCAGCAAGTGGGAGGTCCCAACCTGCCGATTACGCCGATCGGACTAGACCCCAAAATCACAAGCGCGCTCAAGCTGCTGATGGGTGGCGATGCGATCGGTTCTGATGTAGAAATTGTTCGCGACTTCACCACGGCATTGCGTAAAGTTGCCCGAACACCCGGCGGGATTTCTTACGCTTCGGCTCCACTCGTGATTAACCAACAGACAATTCGCCCGATCGCGCTGGCTAAAGCCAACAGCACCGACTATGTGCAACCTTTCATATCCAACACTCAAGTAAATGCAGCCGCCTTTAAAGAGGGCAGTTACCCAATGACTCGCCGCTTGTTCATCGTCATTCGCCGCGATGGCTCAAGCGATGAAAAGGCTGGAAGTGCTTATATCAATATGCTGCTCTCCCAAGAAGGACAGGCAATCATCGAAAAGGCTGGGTATGTGTCAATTCGCTAGGCTCATCGCCCGATTTTAAAACAGCTCTAGCTGCGTTGGTTCTGCCTCGATCGCATTCCACGGCAAAGGCGGCACTGGTACTTCTTGCTGTTCCAGCAGCGTTTGAAAGTAGCGGGCATTGTCCGGCGAATGCACTTCTACAGGACAGTGGACAAAGAAATAGATTTGCGTGTCCTGCTGAAGCCAACTGTGGATCTGTGTCGCCCACTCCTGCAAATAGCGCTGGTTGAACAGGCGATCGGGGTGGCTGATGTAGCGAATCAGGCTGAAGTCGGCAGTCAGGACAGGATGAAGCGGCAACTGCGGCTTTTTGCGTTCAGACTGCAACTGCGGATCGTCGGCGCACTCATAAATTGGACGGGTATCCAGCAAAACTCGCCCAACTCCTAGTTGCCTCAACAGGGCGTTGAGCTGGCTAGCGACTGGCTCCTGAAACCAACTCGCATGACGAACTTCTAGCGCTAGCTTAATTTCTTGGCGCGGGAAAGCTTCTAAAAAAGCAGCCAAATCCTTGAGCTGATCGGGACTGTAGCTCGGCGGGAGCTGAGCAAAGACAGCCCCCAAGCGCTCGCCCAAGCCTTGCATTCGCTCCAGAAAGGCGATCGCTTCTGCTAATCTGGGCACAAGAAGTCCCTGATGCGTCACAGTACGCGGCAGCTTCAGGCAAAACTGAAACCCAAAAGCGGTTTCGGAACGCCAGCGCTCAACGGTGTCGCGATCGGGCACAGAATAAAAAGTTGTGTTGCCTTCAACAGTGCTGAAGCGGTGGCTATAGAGCTGCAAAAAATTGGGCGATCGGCTCCCCACTGGAAACAGATGTCCAACCCAGGCTTTGTATGCCCAGATAGCGCAGCCCAACCGAAAACCCATCGGCAATTTCATTGAAAGAGGTCTTGCCTTTAAATAAATAGCACCCCTTTATCAGTTATGGATCACCCGATCAGACTGGGGCTAGGCAAGCGATCGCTCAAGCGAACAGTCTGCGGATTCTAGGGTTGCAGTTTGTTTAATCGGCAACTCGATCCAAAATTCTGTGCCATACCCAGATTGAGAGCAGCAGTAAATTTCGCCGCCATGCTGCTCAGTCACGATTTTGTGAATAGCGGCAAGATCAAGCCTGGCAAATTGATTGGCAATCTTGATCGGTTGAGTCGTTAAGCTAGCCTCAAACTGGTCGGCTTGAATATCTTCAGATCCAACCCCATTGTCTGCAATTTGGATCACCGCCCGCGCAACGCCTCCCATCTGGTCTGGGGGAATCAGCAGCGTGCGGAGCGTGATCTGCGGCTGAAATCCTGGATCGCCTTGTTCTAGGGTTTTGATCGCCTCCAAGTTGTCAATTGCCCGACTCAGCAAAGTCAAAAATACCTGATTGCACTGGCTGAAATAGCCCTCGATCTGAGGCAGATAGCCATACTGTTTTACAATAGCAATTCCTTTGGTCGCAGCTTTGGCTTTCAGCCGATCCTGTAACATCAACAGCGTATTGTCTAATCCCTCCTGCAAATCGACAAGCCCCAATTTGGTTTCATCGTTTTGCAAGACGGACTGAAGCGACAGCACTAGCTGACGAATGCGATCGACTTCCGATTGCATCGAAGACAAAATTTTGGAGAAGGTTTCGGTTTCGGCAAGGCGATCGGACAAATCATGGCTAGGGCTAGAATACTCTTGCTGATACAAGGGAATCAATTCCAACAGTTGACTCACATACTGATCGATGTGGTTCAAATTGCCACTGACAAAGTTAGCAGGATTATGAATCTCATAGGCAATGCCCGCAACCCACTCAACCAAACTCGACATTTTTTCAGTCTGCATCAGCCCCAAAGGAGCGTTCTGCAAGCGCTCCAATGCCTCGGCTAAGTTAACAGACTGCTGTTGGATTTGCTTAAGCAGATCTGCCTGCTGAAGTGCTACGCCGAGCTGAGTTGCGACCTGCTGCACAAATTCAATCTCTTCGGCTTGCCACTGACGCGGCGCAGCGCATTGGTGAACACACAGCAACCCCCAGAGCGATTTGCCTTGCAGCAGCGGCACGACTAAGTTGGCGCGAATTTGAAAGCTTCGCAAGACATCCAAATGAGAAAGCCGTAGCCCTACACTGTAGATATTCGCAACCGCCTGAATCCGCCCTTGCTGATAGCTATAAGCATGTCCATCGCCGAAACAGTAATTGCGAACCTGACTAGACAGAATGGAGCTGAACTGGGGCAAAACATCTTCTGAGAGAAATTCGCCATCATTCCAATTGGAATTTGGATCGAAGCGAAAAATCCCAACGCGATCGGCTTCTAGCATCTGTCGCACTTGGACTACAGCAGTCTTAAAAACGCTATCTAAGTCCATTGTCTCTCGAATTTTAGAAATTATCTGAAACAGCGCCTGCTGTTGCACCATTTTTCGACCGATCGATCGCGCTTGCTGAGAAGGAATCTGGAGCGACTTCAAAATAGTCTGCATTCGTTCAAACGCTTCTTGATCGCGGCAACAGTCTTGCAATTGCTCTAGATAATTACAGTTCATGGTGCAGTTGACGTTCAGTACAAGTAGTTTAACGGAGGAACCTTCGATCGGAGCGTTCGGTGGCTCAAGCTTGGCTCAAGCTTGAAATATAAGGTCTGAATCAGACTGGTCGAGCCTAATTGAAAGTATGCCAAATTTCTTTAATTCATAAAACTGGTCAAAACGCTGAAGTTCTCGTGAAGAAAGAGCACTTGCATCCGTGCAAATTCAGAGAAAAAACGTTTACTGCGCGAGAGTGGATTGCTTGCCGTATTTAGACTGAATGTCTAAAAAAACACATTGACTCAAAAAGAGAAAAGAAATAGTGAAGTTCCTGATTATACCGATTTAGCTTGCTTTCACTGAGATTAGAATCGAGCAAGCCTCCAAATCCGTTCAGTAAAAACGCTGGTTCTTTTTTATACGGACTTTTCGACGAGCCACTGGGAGCTTCTCTCTGGGCAGCTTGCATTTTTACATCATATCTTCACAAAATCTAGCTGCATCAGACTTTGCCTTTTTGAGGCATTGATTGATTCCTAGTTTTGTGCGGAAGCAAATTGTAAAGTACAGATACATCTTGCAAATTGATGGTGTCAAAAGATGATATCAAACATAAGGCTAGATTCAATATTTTGTCCAGTGCTGAACAAAATGTGAGAGGCGATCGACTGCAATCAATCAATCAATCTCTTCAGTGTGAGACTGATTGCCTTTACCAAAATTGCCTTTGCCAAACCCTTAACTCAGCCAAAGCGCTAAACCTCCGAGATCCTGAAAGGAACTTGGATACTGACTGCTTTGGCTACTCAACGCCAGTATCCTACACGCCAGTTATTCCGAGTGCAGATATGATTGGGGATAAACCAGCTATTCAGAGACAACCGCCCACAGATTTGCCGCGATCGCAGCGGAATTTACCCAAGGCGCAGGAGACGATCTACCAGTTTTTATTGGAGGTCGTCAAAAGCTGGCATTCAGACGAAGTGCTGGCAGAGTTTAAAGCATTATTTATCCATCACGTCGATACCATTAGCTCC
>JBBSFA010000199.1:0-6198 GCA_038239185.1 Elainellales cyanobacterium
CGGGATGTGCTGTGAAGGCTAGTTGAAAAACTATTAAGCCGGATTCACCCGCATCAACACTTGCCCATACTCGACTGGCTCTCCGTTCTGTGCCAGCACTTCGACAATTTCTCCGGCAATTTCGGCTTCTAGCTCGTTCATCAGCTTCATGGCTTCGATGATGCAGACCGTCTGACCAGGACGGATGCGATCGCCTACATTGACAAACGGCGGCTCTTCTGGAACCGGAGAGCGATAGAATGTGCCCACCATTGGCGAAATTACATCCAACAGCTTGTTGGTTTTGGGCGGTGGCGGCGGTGCAGCAGGTGCGATCGAGGCAGGCGGCGGGGCGATCGCGGCAGGTGGAGTGGGTGGAGGTGTAGCCTGAGCTGCCTGAACAGGGGTGCTCTGAACAGGTGAAGGGGTAGGGGGAAGCTCGTCGATCGTTATTCCCTTGCGTACCACTAGCTGAAAGTCGCCGCTTTTGAGGTTGAACTCGGCAATGTCTGTCTGGTTGATAACGGTCAGCAGTTCCCGAAGCTCGTTAAGATCTAATTCCACGGTGATTAGCGTCCGAAAATATTAGGTGAGCGATCGTCTAGTAGAGAGCCAGTGGGACTCTAGGTAGGCAATTTGAAAGGGCTGGAGTATCCCTCGACCTTTAGTTTTCTCGACCTAGGTAGCTGTCGGTGCGGGTGTCTACTTTGATCCGTTCGCCAGTGGTGATGAACAGCGGTACCATCACCTGAGCACCTGTTTCGACGATCGCTGGTTTTGTGCCGCCTGTGGCAGTGTCGCCTTTGACTCCTGGATCGGTTTGCGTCACTTCTAGCACAACCGAGTTGGGCAATTCCACTTCCATCACCTGCTCATTCCAGCGCACCACGTTGACTTCCATCCCTTCTTTCAAGTATTTGACGCGATCGCCAATCTGCTTGGAAGAGAGCCGTCCTTCTTCATAGGTTTCCATGTCCATGAAGACATAATCGTCGCCATCCTTATAGGTGTGCTGCATCGTGCTTTTTTCGATCACGGCTTGCGGCACGGTTTCACCTGCGCGGAAGTTACGTTCTAAGACGCTGCCCGTTTGGACGTTTTTTAGCTTAGTCCGCACAAACGCAGAGCCTTTGCCGGGTTTGACGTGAAGAAATTCGATGACTCGCCAAACTGAGCCATCTAACTCAATGCTGACACCGGGACGAAAGTCGTTGCTGGAAATCATGTCTCTAGGCTGCTATGGAGAACAATCGGCAATCCATTTTACCGTTCCTGTGGGATTTGTTTCACGGGCGATCGGAAAATCTGGAAATTGCGATCGATCTCTACTCTCGATCAGTGTAAGTTTTAGGTTCAGACAAGTAAATCGGCAGGGGTCAATGGAGAATCGGCGATCGAGGCTTTGGTTGGGTTTGAGTTTGGGGCTAGCGGCGATCTATGCGCTGTTAGTTTTGCAGCGGGCTTTTGCTACGGACTATGTGGTGCAAGATGATGGGCGGCAGCATGTGTTCTGGATGCAGCGCTTCGTTGATCCCCAGCTTTTTCCGAATGATTTGATTGCCGACTATTTTCAATCGATCGCGCCGTGGGGCTATACGCAGTTTTATCGACTGTTTGCGGCGATCGGGGTGCAGCCCCTGCTGTTGAGTAAGCTGCTGCCCATCGGGTTAAGTTTAGTTTCAGCGGCTTATGCGTTTGGCGTGGGGATGCAATTGCTGCCCGTGCCGTGTGTTGGATTTTTGGCATCGCTGCTGACAACGCAGTTGATCTGGACGCATGACGATGTAGTTTCCGCGACACCGAGGGCGTTTTTGCCGCCGTTGTTTCTGGCGTTTGTGTATTATTTGCTGCGTCGCGATCGCCAGACTGGAGCAAAATCTTTCTGGCAAAGGGCTTCGCTGCTGCCCTGTTTAGGGGCGATCGTCCTAGAAGGACTATTCTATCCACAGTACGTTTTAGTGTTTGCTGGCGTAGCGCTGTTGCAGCTAGTGAACTGGCGACAGGGTAAACTGCGGCTGGTTCAAGAGAAGCGGGACTATCAATTTGTCGGGGCTTGTTTGATCCTAGCGTTTTTGGTGTTGCTGCCGATCGCCCTATCTCATTCTGCTTATGGTTCAGTGATTTCGGGGGCTGAATCGAGGCAGTCGCCAGAGTTTGCGGAAGGGGGGCGCAATGAGTTTTGGCTCAGCAATGCAGCGCAGTTTTGGCTGTGGGCAGACCGGAGTGGACTGTTTCCGGCGTTTCATCCTTATTCACTGGCGATCGGCTTGCTGCTGCCTTTGATCTTGCTGCTTGCCCGTCGCTATCCAACGCGCTTTCCGCTCGGTCAACGAGTTAGCTCCAAAATTAACCTACTGTGGCAAATTACGGCGGTGGCGATCGCCCTCTTCTGTGTCGCCCACGCGCTGCTGTTTAAGCTCTATTTGCCCAGCCGCTACTCTGCCTATACGCTGCGGTTTGTGCTGGTTTTTGCGACGGCGATCGGTTTAGCGCTGTTGCTGGATGCACTGTGGCACTGGCTGCGGCAACAGTCTCAGCCACAGAGCTATCAGCGCTGGCTCGTTTGGGGCATCACGCTGCTGTTGGGCAGCGCACTGCTGTTCTACCCGGCTTATACTAAACACCACGCGGGAGAAAGCTATTTTGCCGGCAATGCGGCTAAGATCTACCGCTTTTTTGCTCAACAGCCTAAAGATGTGATGATTGCTTCGCTGACGCGAGAGGCAGATAATTTGCCGACGTTTGCGAGGCGATCGGTTTTGGTGAGCCGAGAGTATGGGCTGTCTTATCAGGTCGGGTATCTGCGGCAGTTTCGCAGGCGGGCGATCGATTTGATCAACGCTCAGTACAGCTTAGATCCCGTTGCGCTGAACGCTTTTATCCAGTCCTATCGGATCGATTTTTGGCTGCTCGATCGCCAGACTTCTTTCGCGGCTGAATCGCTGCAAAAAAGCTGGATCAGGCAGTATCCTGACGCTTTTCAAACGGCTTTAGCGCATGTTCAGCAGGGAACTCCTGTGCTCGAAACGCTGGCTCGCCCTTGTACGGTGGTGCGCGATCGCGATTTGCAGGTGCTTTCTGCGAAGTGCATCCTGAAAAGAATCATGGCTAGAAGCGATCGCCCGGAAGCTAGCGCCAGTTCCCTTTAGAATAAGAGTAACAGCCAGAATAAAAGAACAGCCCACCGATTCGATCCCACCATTTCATGAATATTACAGAATTTTTGCAGCAGAGCGCTGGTAAATGGTTTTCCCAGCGGACTAGTCATTCCCTGGCGCTTCAGCAGTCAGAGAGCGGGAAGTCAAATATTGTGATTGAAACGGTGGAGGCGACCGATCCGGCGGTGATTCAGCTTTGCCAACAGCATCAGGTGGAGCCAGCTTTAGCGTTGTGTGGGGCGCGAATTACCTGGGATGGCACGATGGATCGGGATCAGAAAAAGCAAACTGGAACGGTGTTGTTGATCCCACTTCGCGATGCTGAAAAGCCGAATGAAGGGAAACTACTGCGCGATGGGGCAGCGGAGAAGGCGATCGCAGGGCGGTATGTAATGGGCAGCGATGATGTGATGACTTTGATTACAGAGGATGAAACAATGTTCTCTGAGGAGCGGTTTTGGTTTGCCAGCCCTAATCTGCGTCTGCGGACTAGCGTGTTGAAGCGGGCAGATGGGGCGAGCGTAGCCTCGTTTTATTCGGAAATTCGGATGGGCGGTGTTCAACCTGCTAGCTCAGCGGCAAGCAATCAAGCTAGTTCTTGATTTACAGGATTTGTTTCCACTGTTTTCTTAAGAGTCACTATCTAAGAGGCACTACCCATGTCTACCTACGAACTTTTGCTTCGCAACTGCCGCTTGCTGCACCCCACCGAGCCGATCGCCTCAGTGGATATCGCCATCAGGGACGGCAAGATTGCCGCGATCGCCCCCCAAATTCCCAATTCTGCCTCGCTCGAAATTGACGTAGCAGGGCGGCTAGTCAGCCCTCCTTTTGTGGAATCGCATGTGCATTTGGACTCTGCCTTGACCGCTGGAGAGCCTCGCTGGAATGAGAGCGGCACTTTGTTTGAGGGCATTGAGATCTGGCGCGATCGCAAACAGACCCTGTCGATCGAAGATGTGAAGCAGCGGGCGATCGAAGCGCTGAAGCAGCAGGCGATGCAGGGCGTATTATTTGTCCGCAGCCATGCCGATGTCAGCGAAGCTAATCTGGTTGCGCTCAAGGGCTTGCTGGAAGTTCGAGAGGCGGTGAAAGACTGGATGACTTTGCAGGTTGTCGCCTTCCCGCAAGATGGCGTTTATGGAAGTCCCAAAAATGACAATTTGATGGTGGAGGCGATGAAGTTGGGGGCAGATGTAGTGGGTGGCATTCCGCACTATGAGCTAACCCGTGAAGATGGAGTGCAATCGATCCACCGGATCTTTGAGCTGGCTGAACAGTACGATCGCTTGATCGATGTCCACTGTGATGAAATTGACGACGATAATTCGCGGTTTCTAGAAGTCATCACTGCCTGTGCCATTCGATCGGGGATGGGCGATCGGGTATCTGCCAGCCATACCACTGCTTTCGCCTCTTACAACAATGCTTATGCCTATAAGCTGCTTGGTTTTTTGCGTCGCACCCAAATTAACTTCATTGCGAATCCGCTGATCAATATCACCCTGCAAGGTCGAACAGATACTTATCCGAAACGGCGAGGGGTGACGCGAGTCAAGGAGCTATGGCAGCAGGGAGCCAATGTGAGTTTGGGTCACGATTGTATTCAAGATGCCTGGTATTCTATGGGCACAGGCAATATGCTAGATGTTGCCTTTATGCTGCTGCATGTCTCGCAAATGACAGGGGCAAATGAGATCGATGCTTGTTTTGACATGGTTACCTGGAACGGGGCTAAAACGCTGCATCTCAAGGATCAATATGGGATTGAAGTCGATCGACCCGCCAATCTGATTGTGCTAGATGCGATCGATCGCTATGATGCGATTCGTCGCCGTGCCACGGTGCATAAAGTCATCTCGCAAGGCAAGCTTATTGCATCGACTGAGATTCCCAAAGCCCAGTGGCAGCAATCCTGAGCTGAGAAGGAGAGATTGCTAGCCGTCGTGCTTTATTCTAGTTAGAGCAGAGTCAAGTTTTAGGGCGGAGCAGAGCCAGCGTATGTCAGATTCCCAAGCCATTAGTGCCGCAGTTGCCCGACTCTACGATACCTATCCTTTTCCGCCAGAGCCGCTGCTAGACGAACCCCCACCGGGCTATAACTGGCGCTGGAACTGGCTGACTGCCTACAACTTTTGCACCGGGCAAAAACCCACTCAACAGCCGATCCGCATTCTCGACGCGGGCTGCGGCACCGGAGTGGGGACAGAATATCTGGCGCATCTCAATCCAACTGCTGAATTGATTGGCATTGACTTAAGCGCTGGCGCGTTAGCCGTTGCCAAAGAACGCTGCCAAAAGTCTGGAGCCACCTCCGCCTCGTTTCAGCACCTCAGCCTGTTTGATGCAGAGCAGTTGCCCGGAGAGTTCAATCTAATTAACTGCGTCGGCGTGCTGCACCACACCCCAGACCCGATTCGCGGCATTCAGGCATTGGCGAAAAAGCTGGCTCCCGGCGGCGTGATGCACATTTTTGTCTACGGCGAACTGGGTCGCTGGGAAATCAACCTGATGCAAGAAGCGATCGCCCTGCTGCAAGGCGATCGGCGTTCAGACTACACCGACGGGGTAAAGGTCGGACGGCAGATCTTTGCCGCCCTGCCCGAAGACAACCGCCTCCGCAAGCGGGAAGAAGAACGTTGGTCTTGGGAAAATCAACGCGACGGATACTTTGCGGATATGTATGTTCATCCGCAGGAAATCGACTACAACATCAATACGCTGTTTGAGTTAATTGATGCTTCTAGACTGGAGTTCATTGGCTTCTCCAATCCCCAGGTCTGGTCGCTAGAGCGGCTGATTGGCAAAGCGCCAGAGCTAATTGAACGCGCCAATCAACTGAGCGATCGCCAGCGCTATCGGCTTCTAGAGTTGCTTGATCCGCAGACAATCACGCACTACGAGTTCTTCCTAGGACGCAATCCGCTACCGCATCCCAATTGGTCATCGGATGCGGTGCTGCGATCGGCAATCCCAGAGCCGAGTCCTTGCATCCAGGGCTGGCGCGATAGCGGTCAGTTTTTCAACTATGACTATCAAATCGTCACGCTGAATGATGCAG
>JBBSFA010000200.1:0-6196 GCA_038239185.1 Elainellales cyanobacterium
AATACGGTGAAGCTCTGGGATATCAATTCAGGAACGCTCGTTAAAACCCTTTCTGGGCATACGGATTGGGTGCTGTCTGCGGCGTTCAGTCCTGACGGCAAAACGCTGGTTAGCGGTGCTAGAGATAAGACGGTTAAAATCTGGAAAGGCTTCTAAGATATACTCAGACCAGTTATAGATAGCATGGTTCATTTGCCTCTTTTATCGATAGCTATTTTGTGCAATAGAGCCGTTTTAATCACCTATGCAGCAACGCCTTTCGACCGGAGTTTTAGGGTTAGATGAAATCCTAAACGGGGGATTAATCCCCCAGCAGGCTTACTTAGTCCGGGGCAATCCGGGTACAGGTAAGACTATGCTGGGGCTACAGTTTTTAGCGGCTGGCGCAGTGCAAGGCGAAAATACGCTTTTCATTACGCTGGGAGAAGCAGCCACGCAAATTCAGGCAAATGCGGCTGAACTGGGATTTGAGACAGAAGCGATCGCCTTTCTGGATCTGACTCCCAACTCCGACTTTTTCAGCAAAGTGGAAACCTACGACATCTTTTCAGCGGCGGAAGTGGAGCGCGAACCGACGACTCAGCTCATTGTTGAGCAGGTTGAGCAGTTGAAGCCAACGCGGGTGTTCATTGATGCGATGACGCAGCTTCGCTACCTGTCGAGCGACATTTTTCAGTTTCGCAAGCAAATGCTCTCATTTCTGCGGTTTTTGCTGGAGCAGGGCGCAACGGTATTGTTTGTCTCTGAAAGCAGCGAAGCCGCCCCAGATGACGATTTGCAGTTTATGAGCGATGGAGTGATTCACCTCTATCACACCGATCGCAGCCGTAGTTTAACCGTCAGCAAGTTTCGTGGCTCCGATTTTCGATCGGGGATGCACATGCTCCAGCTCACCCAATCCGGCATGGTGGTTTTTCCGCGCCTCCAGCCAGAAACCTATCGGCAAACCTTCAAGGTGGAGGCAATTGCGTCTGGGGTTCCCGCGCTGGATGCGCTGCTCAAGGGAGGCATTGAGCGCGGCACTGTTACCGTGCTGACGGGTCCGACCGGAACTGGCAAAACGACGATCGGGGTGCAGTTCATGAAAGAGGCAGCCTTTCGAGGGGAGCGATCGGTGCTCTATACCTTCGATGAACAGGTTCAGATGATGATTCACCGCTGCGAATCGGTGAATATTCCGGTGCGTGAAATGATTGAGCGCCAAACGCTGTCTCTAGTGCCGATCGAGCCATTGCACTTTAGCCCCGATGAATTCGCAAATCTGGTGCGTCAGGAAGTCGAGCAAAGACAAGCTCAGATCGTGATGATTGACAGCATTTCGGGATATCGGCTGTCGGTGCAAGGCGCTGAATTAGTCAGGCATCTCCATGCACTCTGCAAGTATCTTCAGAACATGGGTGTCACGGTGATTTTGGTTAATGAAACCGATCGAATCACGGGCGATTTTCGGGCAACCGAGCTAGGCATTAGCTATTTGGCAGATAATATTGTGTTTTTGCGCTACCTGGAAATTCGGGGTGAAATGCGAAAGGTGATCGGCGTATTGAAAAAGCGACTCTCCAACTTCGAGCGCACCCTCAGAGAGTTAGAAATTACGTCAGAAGGCATCAAAGTGGGTGAACCTCTAACGCGGCTGCGGGGAATCTTGAGCGGGCTGCCAGATTGGGTAGACGATCGTGAATCATGAAAATAGCAATTCATCAGATGCAGAGCCACTAGAATCAAAGCCACTCGTTCTAGTGATCAATCACAACCGCCGCAATTTGGAGCTGTTGACTCAGTTGCTGACTCAGTTTTTAGAACGGCATAGTTATCATGTTTTGGCAACAGTCAGTCTAGAGGCAGTTGCCGAAGCCATGAGTCCTCCCCATACAATCAAATTAGCGCTCATTGATATCTCCGGCTGTGACGCTGGGATTTGGACATTCTGCCAACGGCTCCATCAGCAGCAGATTCCTTTCCTGGTGATATCGCCTCGGCAGCAAGCTGCAATTCAACAAGCGAGTACTATGTCTGGGGCGATAAGTTGTCTAACAAAACCGTTGGTTATGAAAGAGTTGCTGCGATTGGTTTGGAATCTATTAGGGGGAGCAGATTGAATCGAATTCTGCTGCTGCTAGAGCATCGTGAAAATAGCCGCCTGCTGTCGGACTGGCTAGAAACTCGCTACGAAGTGATTAAGCCAGACGAGGAGACTGAAGCAAGCGCTGAGCTGGCTCTGTCGCAGCCGTTCGATCTTTGCATTATCGGAGCCAGAGCGCTGAATCGGCTCTGGCAGGTTGTCCAAGACAGACGAGCTGCTGAGCAATCGGTGCTGCTGCCCTTTCTCTTGGTTACAGGTCGCCCCGATGTCAACTATGTGACGCGAAATTTGTGGCAAAGCATTGATGAGCTGATCACCCAGCCGATCGAAAAACGGGAGCTTCAGGCGCGGGTGGAAATTCTGCTGCGATCGCGCCAGCTTTCACTCCAGCTCAAGACCGCCAACCAGCAGCGAGAGCAACAGGTGGTCGCACGGCAGCAAGCTGAAACCCATCGAGATTTGGCGATCGAAGCCCAGCAGGTTGACCATACCGAGCGGAAGCGAGCCACAGAAGCCCTGCACGAAAACGAGCAGCAGCTCAGTCTGGCATTGAAGACTGGCAGACTCGGATCTTGGCAGCTTGACTTCAAAACCGGAATTTTATCGACTTCTGCTCAATGTAAAGTCAACTTCGGTCTGCCGATAGATGCCAACTTTTCGCACCAGAAACTATTTGAGCTGATCCACCCAGACGATGGCAATTGGGTACAGCTAGCAATCGAACAATCCGCTGCCACCAACACCGATTATGACGTAGAATACCGAACAATTTGGGCAGATGGCAGCATCCATTGGGTCTTAGTTCGCGGTCGATGCTTCTACAATCCAGATGCTACCCCACGCCGCATGGTCGGCATGTCGATGGATATTACCGATCGCAAGCGGGCTGAAGCCGAGCGGGAGCAACTGCTGGCGCAGGCACAGGCGGCACAAACTCAAGCCGAAGCCGCCAATCGCACCAAGGATCAATTCCTGGCAGTCCTCTCGCACGAGCTGCGATCGCCGCTGAACCCAATCTTGGGCTGGTCAAAACTGCTGCAAACCCGCGAATTTGAACCTGCTATCCGGCAAAAAGCGATCGAAACGATCGAGCGAAACGCCAAGCTGCAATCCCAGCTCATTGAAGATCTGCTCGACATTTCTCGGATTCTCAACGGCAAGCTGACTTTGGAAAGCGGCTTAGTCGATCTAGAATTTGCGCTCAGAGCAGCACTGGAAACCGTGCAGCTAGCAGCCGAAGCAAAAGCCATCCAGATCCACACAGTATTTGAGCCGCTACGCATTTGGGGCGATGCGAATCGCCTCCAGCAGGTCTGTTGGAATCTGCTTTCCAATGCCATCAAATTTACGCCCAGCGGCGGCTCAGTCACGCTCAAACTGGAGCAGCAAGCCTCGCAAGCGCAGATTACAGTCAGCGATACGGGCAAAGGGATTTCCGCTAGCTTTTTGCCCTATGTGTTTGAGTCTTTTCGGCAGGCAGATGGCTCAACCACCCGCAAGTTTGGCGGACTGGGCTTGGGATTGGCGATCGTCCGTCAAGTCGTTGAACTGCACGGCGGCACGGTTCGCGCCGAAAGCTTAGGAGAAGGGCAAGGTTCCACTTTTATCGTTCAGCTACCCTGTCAGACGCTAGCGCCGAGCAGCCATCTCCCTAATCCTTCTTGCGCTTTTAGTCACCCCGATCGCCTGCCTCTATCGGCAATTCAAGTGCTTTTAGTCGATGATGACGACGATTCGCGCGGCTTTGCGGCATTTGTGCTAGAGCAATCTGGCGCGATCGTGACTACGGCTGCCTCTGCTAGAGAAGCCCTCACCGCGATCTCCACTTTCAGCCCGGATATTTTGGTCAGCGATATCGGAATGCCAACCCTGGATGGCTACGAGCTGCTCCATCAGATTCACTCGCTGCCCACCCATTTTACCCAGTTCCTTCCGGCGATCGCATTGACGGCTTACGCGGGCGAAGGCAATCGACAGCAAGCCCTGAATGCTGGATTTCAACTACACTTGGCTAAGCCGATTGAGCCTGATAAGCTAGTGCAGGCGATCGGCGAGCTATTGAAACCTAGTGGCTCTGGCGATCGTCATTCTGTTCAGCCGCAGACATTTTTCTGAAACCCCTGTGCTGTTAGTATTATCAGCAGCTTCACTGAGATAGCCTCTCCAATCTCCGCCAATTAGATCGCGGAGAGGGGCAACGAATGTGAGACACTGAAAAATTGAGAGTAATTACTTAGAGTAATTACTGAGACCAATGAGGAGTGATAATAACATCAATGAAAACAGCGTGGGTGTTTCCTGGACAAGGATCTCAAGAAATTGGCATGGGTGCAGACTTATTCAAGCGCCCCGAAGCGAAAGCCAAGCTAAAGCGGGCAGCAGAAATTTTGGGCTGGTCTGTGCCTGAGATCTGTCAGAATCCAGACGATCGCGTTTCACAGACCCTATACACACAGCCTTGTTTGTACGTGCTCGAATCTATCTTATTAGACTCGATCGCCAACCAGATTCAGCGACCTAATCTAGTCGCAGGGCACAGTCTGGGTGAATATGTGGCGCTGTATGCTGCGGGCGTGTTCAGCTTTGAGGTCGGGTTGCAGCTAGTCAAACGACGGGCAGAATTGATGGAGAGCGCATCGGGCGGCGTGATGGCGGTGTTGCTAGGGTTCGATCGCAACCAGCTTGAGCAGGCGATCGCTGCCTCAACGGATGTGGTGCTGGCAAATGATAATAATGCCGGACAGGTGGTAGTTTCTGGAACGCCGGAAGCAGTAGATTTACTGCTAAAGCAGGTTAAATCGAAGCGGGCAATGAAGCTCAACGTCAGCGGCGCGTTTCACTCGCCCTTAATGGCAGATGCCGCCGCCGAGTTTGAGACGGTTCTAGACCTAGTGGACTTTCAGCCCGCACAAATGCCAGTGCTGTCCAACGTAGAACCCACGCCTACCGCCGATCCCGCCATCCTCAAAGATCGGCTGGTGCGCCAAATGACCGGAGCAGTGCGCTGGCGCGAAATTAGCCTGTACCTGATAGAAGCCGGAATGGAAAAGGCGATCGAAATTGGACCAGGTAAAGTCCTGACTGGCATCATCAAGCGCACCTGCCCGACGCTAGTGCTAGAGAATGTCAGCAGTTTGCCTGAGTTGCCCCTGCTAAGCTATGCGGCAACGTGAACCTCGGATTAGTTTGGCGCTCTACCACCTGTTTAAATGGTCGGTAGTTAGCCCCGTGCTGCACCTTTATTTTCGGGGGCAGATTTACGGTGCGGATCAAGTGCCGCTGCAAGGTGGGTTGATTGTTGTGGCAAATCACGCCAGTGACTTCGACCCGCCGATCGTTTCCAACTGCGTCGGTCGTCCCGTTTCCTACATGGCAAAAGAGGAGCTGTTTAAGGTTCCGGTGCTGCGGCAGGCAATTCGGGCATACGGAGCCTATCCGGTGAAGCGTGGCTCAGCCGATCGCAGTGCCATCCGTGCTGCGCTTCAGCAGTTGGAAAACGGCTGGGCGGTGGGGATATTTCTGCAAGGAACTCGCACCCCCGATGCCCGCATTCCGGAACCCAAGCTGGGCGCTGCCATGCTGGCGGCTAAAGCTCAGGTTCCGCTCCTGCCTGTGAGCCTCTGGGGCACGCAGGCGATCGTCCAAAGGGGCAAGAAATTACCGCGATCGGTTCCCGTGACCGTGCGAATTGGCGCAGCGATCGCGCCTCCCCCTTCAACTCGTCGCGAAGATTTAGAAGCTGTGACAACCCAGTGCGTTACCGCGATTCATGCGTTGCATGACCTAGGTCGTTAATAATACAGCGCACTGTATCATAGAATAGTACAGTATTGGATTAAAACCAGGTCTCAATCCGGTACTGGGCTAACGCACGAGGCTAACTTTATGGCAGAACGAATATCCCGATCGATTCATCAAACGATTCTCAACGTGCTGACGATTTTGGCACAGCAGGGCGACAGCAAAGCGATCGCTGCTCTTGAACGCATCGACGAGGTTGCCGAAGAGTTTGAATTCGTGGATGACGATGCTGAAGGAGAGATGCTGATCGAGCAGGAGGCGGGAACCTATCTGGTGACTCGGCACGGCGCAACCTTTCTGCCGCGTGTCAAG
>JBBSFA010000201.1:0-6194 GCA_038239185.1 Elainellales cyanobacterium
AATGTGGGCTATACGGAAATCTGTACCCTTAAATCCACGGAAAATCGTAGGTGCTATAGGGTAAAGCGGGAGTCCTGCCCGTGCTTTCGCGCTCCAGCTTGGATTTTGATGCGATCGCCCCGCAATCTGGGAACTTTATCTGGGAACGTTAGCTGTGTCGATCGGAGCCACCCCTCATGGAGCAGAGCCAGAACGAAGTCCGTCGTGCAGCAGCGGCGGCGTTTAAGCAGTCGCTCAACCAGTTGGAGCAGCAGCTACAAACGGCTACGGCAGCAGAATTGGCTGACGAAACTTTGACACTCACGGCACAACCGCTGCCGATCAACCTGCAAGCGCTAGAAGATGCGGCGGCTGATATTGAGCGGCTGATTCGATCGAAAGCCCCAGAGTAGATTGGGCAATGAATGGAGAGTTGATTTCGCCGATGAAGGGTTGGTATAGGGGAGTGAGCGATATGGGTGATGCGTTGCGTCTCGCTGACGTATCTTATGAGAGGGCGATCGTACTTAGTCCAGAACATGTTGAGAAATCACTTCGAGTTGTCCGCGATATTCACATCAGGAGAGGCATACGATTGAGGAAGTGTTACAGAAGATTGCAAGCAAAGCCCACGTCTTTCAAGCGTGGGATGTGGCGAAAAGCGGGTTTAACCGCCGTCAATCTTCTGGAATTTGGCGGCGATTTGTTGCAGGCTATAGAAGTTACGCTAAAGAGTTTAGAGTAATTATGCTGGTACTTTGCTGAACGCGCTTGGTCTGCCATTGCCCGATTTTTCGACCACTGCAAAAAGCAAGTTCCAGGCAAAAAGGGCTATCCCAAATTCAAGAAGTATCAGACTCGCGCCTCGGTGGAATACAAAACCACCGGATGGAAGCTGTCTGAGGACAGAAAGTCCATCATATTCACCGACAAGTTTGAAGCCGGTCGCTTCAAGCTGATGGAGACGCGGGATCTGAACTTCTACCCGGTTGAGCAAATCAATCGCGTGAGGGTGGTGCGCCGTTCTGATGGGTACTATGCTCAGTTTGTCTTGGACGTAGAGCGCACCGAGGAACGTAAGCCAACTGGGCGCACGGTTGGGCTGGATGTGGGGCTGAACCACTTCTACACCGATTCGGACGGCAATACCGTCGAGAATCCTCGCCATTTGCGGAAAGCTGAGAAGCGACTGAAGAGAGCGCAGCGCAGGGCTGCTAAAAAAGTAAAAGGTTCCAAGAATCGGCGCAAAGCGGTGAAGCGATTGGGAAAAGGGCATCTGAAAGTGCAACGCCAGCGTCGAGACTGTGCAGTCAAGGCTGCAAGGTGCGTGGTGAGGTCTAACGACCTTGTGATGTTGGAAGACTTGCAGATTCGCAATATGGTCAAGAATCATCACTTGGCAAAGTCGATTAGTGATGCAGCTTGGGGCGATTTTCGTCGCTGGGTGGAGTATTTTGGCAAAGTGTATGGCGTTGCGACGGTTGCGGTTGCGCCCCAGTACACCAGTCAAACCTGCTCCCACTGCGGTGAAACGGTCAAGAAATCGCTCTCGACTCGGACGCATCTTTGTCCGAGCTGTGGGCATGTGCAAGACCGAGACCATAATGCTGCCATCAATATCCTAAAAAGGGGATTAAATACGCTGGGGCACAGCGGAATTAAAGCTTGGGGAGAGAACGACCGCTATCTAAATCAGGCAACTGGTTCAGACAAGTTGGCTCAGTGAACCAAGAATCCCACGCGCTTCAGCCGTGGGAGTGTCAAACACAAGGAGAAATCGTCAAGAGTATAGATTCCTATAGGCAAACTAAATACTCTAGAATCTTTAACGGTTATTAAACCAGATGTTAGTTTGGCGACTGATCTGGACATTGCAATGAGAAGAGCTAGCTCTCCTTTTGTTCGCCCTCCGTAGCTCGTAAATTCATAAAAGTAACTGACTTCTAACCAAAGAGTAACTGACTTCTAACCAAAGCTGAGACACCCTTAAACTTAAAAAGGAGCTTGAATCAAGATTTTTCCCAAATTATGATTTCTGGATTGAAAACAAATCACAGTCAGGGCGTTCTGCTGCTCATCTTCACCACCCTGGTTTGGGGAACCTCGTTTCCGATCCTCAAACACCTGATGGGCGATCTGCCTACCCCCATTATCCTGGCAGTCCGATTTTCGATCGCCGCGATCGCCTTCTCACCCTGCCTGCGTCGGCTCAATGCTAAGCTGATTCGCGACGGCATCCTGTTGGGGAGCCTCTATTTTGGCGAGTGTGCAGGAACCTTAATGGGACTCGAAACCATCTCTGCCAATCAATCCGCCTTTATCATCAGCCTCAACGTTATATTTGTGCCGATTTTTGCCGTAGCTTTAGGGAGACGACTGCCGCTGCGCGTCATCCTGGCGGCAGGACTGGCGATCGTAGGGATCGCTACCCTTTCCTGGGAAGGGGGTGGCTTACAGATCGGCAGTCGGCTCACGTTGGGCAGCGCGATCGGCGTGGCAGTTTATATGCTGCTGCTAGAAAAAATTGCGTCGCGCCATGCCACTCTGCCGCTCGTTGCCGTACAGCTCACCACCATGTCAGGGCTGAGTCTGTTCTGGGCAATGCCTCAGCTCGCCACTCAGGCAGGCGCGATCGCCCAACACCTTGACCTGTTTCTCTATATCGGACTGGTCGTCACAGCCACACCCATTTGGACACAGGCGATCGCCCAGCGCTGGGTAGCTGCACATGAAGCGGCATTGCTCTATACGTTAGAGCCTATTTTCGCAGCAGTTTTCTCGTTCTTAATTCTGGGCGAACAGCTTGGCATCCAGGGACTGCTTGGTGCGGCGCTGATCTTAGGAGCTACTGTCTGGAGCCAGCTTAAAATCCAGTCCAAGTAATCCTTGAGCCTAGGGTAATCCTTGAATCTATGTAAAACTTAAACAGAGATGTAAATAAAGTGCTAAGTAATTATAATGAGTCTTTACTTAGTCAGAAATTTGGACTAGAGTGTTTCATAGTTATACCATATGATCTTCAGACTAGAGAGCATATCCCTAAATCGTTCCTTCTAGACAGGCTACCTGCCAAACAGTTCCCCTTAAAGATTGAATCAGGTGGTGATGTAATTTAGGGGAGGTGGTAGCTAACCCCTTAGTTGCAACGCCGCTAATTTCTGTCTTGCCCTTAAATGCATCTATCAATGTGGAAAATTGGGACATCTACCGCATCTGAATCTACAGCTTGAATACAGCTTGAACGCACTACACAAGATCCTTCCTGCCTGAGCTAGTGAAGTGTGACTCAGATGATGAAGACAGACCGGAGGCCTAAAGTTGAGTGTAGCAATCTGAGCAAGCCAGCAAAGTGGCTTTGTCAATCCAGCCCTTTCAATTTATCGGGCAGATGCTTGACGTAGTCGTTACAGCCTCAATTCGGTTGCTAGGGAGTCTGCTGCCTGAACGCAGGGGTGATTTTGGCTTGTATTCCTTTAAAATCTATATGACGCAACTCTGTATGCCGCAAAAAGGGTAACGATGTATCCTCAAACCACTTCACCACCTGACAATTTACCAAAGTATTCGGCAACCCGGAAAATAGAGTTTCTCAAGGCTTTAAAGCGCCTTGAGTTTAGCGGAAAGTTGATTTGGAGCGATACGGCTGGACATCAATGGACGATGTTTCTCAGCAACGGGCGGGTTGTGTATGCAACCGGCGGAACCCATTCTATCCGGCGATGGCGGCGGCATTTGTCGGCTCGGCATCCGCATCTCAAGCTGGATATTAAAACTTTAGAGTATGAATTGTCCACTGCCAGCAGCATCGTACTCTCCACCTGTTGGGAATATCAGATTCTTCATACCTGGGTCAGTCAACAGCGGATTACTGAGCAAGATGCGGCTCAGATTATCCAAGACATTATGGTAGAAATTTTGTTTGATATCGCCCAAGCGCCAAGTGTGACTTATCAAATTGGGCGCTGTCCACCGCTCACCGCAGAATTCTCCCCGATCCAAATAGATGACGAAGCCGCGTTTACGGCAGCTCAAAAACTTTGGTATGTCTGGTCTGAGGCAAATCTAGGGAGCTATTTTCCTGGTTTCGCCCCTAAAATCCAGGATGCAGAGCGGATTCAGGCGGCTACCTCTCCGCAGACCTATCGGACGCTATCTGCTTTGCTGACGGGTCAACATGCACTGTGGGATCTAGCGGTTAAGACCCAGCGAAGTATTTTACAGCTCGCTCAAGCGTTGAATCCCTACATCCAGTCGGGTTGGATAGAGTTGACTGAGCTGGCTGAAGAACCCGTGCCGACTGTGCAGCCTCGCCCGCCCCGATCGCCCATTTCAGAGGCTCCGGTTTCAGTTGCCCCCTTAGTTGCCTGCATTGACGACAGCCTCACCGTTTGCCATTCCCTGGAGCAGGTGATCTCAGGAGCGGGGTATCGATTCGTGGCGGTGATGGAAGCATCTAGGGCGATCGCCACGCTGCTTGCCAAAAAGCCTGACATCATTTTTCTGGATTTGATTATGCCAGAGACGAATGGCTACGATATTTGCAGCTATTTGCGGAAGCTCTCTCTCTTCAAACAAACCCCAATCGTCATCCTATCCGGCACGGATGGGGTGGTCGATCAAGTTCGAGCAAGATTACTCGGTGCATCCGACTTTATCAGTAAGCCAGTAGAACCTGATGTGATCTTGACTATCATTCGCAAACACTTAGGAGCGGCGGCTTTGCCTTGAGATGCCCTTGAGTTTGTCAAGCTTGAGTTTGCAACATCTATCAGATTTTCTAGTTGATCAGCTAGCCTATCAGAGAAGCTAGTCTATGCATCATCCGTTCTACGGCTAACTCAGCCTAATGTGTTAGGGCTTCGCGACCTAAATCTTAAAGAGTATTCAGAGGTTGAACTAAATATTTTGGGCTAGATCTCTTGCGGCAGTTTTAGATGGGTATGCTTTAAGTTTAGTGGACTATAAGGGGTTGAAATGAGTATCGCTTTAGTTGTGGAAGACAGTCTGGCAGACAAAGAAGTTTTCATGCGTTGCTTGCAGGAGGGAGGGATCAGCGTGCTGACTGCTAAGAGCGCTGAGGAGGCATTTGAGTTTGTGAAAAAAAATCAGTTTGATGTGATCATTCTGGATGTTATTTTGCCCGATCGCAGCGGTTTTGAGATCTGCCGTGAGCTAAAAGCTGAAGCTGAAACCCGCCAAATTCCTGTGATTATCTGCTCAACGAAAGGAACTGAGATGGATAAATTTTGGGGAATGAAGCAAGGCGCTGATGCCTATCTCTCCAAGCCTATTAACCGAGAAGAGCTGATTCAGACGGTTAACCAGCTAATCAAAAACTAAAAGATCTTGAGGAGAGTTGATGTGACTTTTAAGGACACAGCCAATGATGCAGCCAGTAATGCAGCCAGTGCCAACCTTGCGATCGATTCCACACCGCTCCCAAATGAAGTGAATCCAGCCAATGATGCCAATCCAACTCATTCAGCAATTGTAGGGGCAGCAATTGTAGGGGAATCATTTTTACGCTTTTATCTCCTCTCAGATCTGTCTGTGCTGCTCTCGGTGCATCAGCTCGCTGAGATCTTGACGCTTTCACTGGGTCAAATTGTCCCCATGTTTGAAATGCCACCTTGGGTCATGGGCGTTTATAACTGGCGGGGTGAAGTGCTATGGATGATTGACTTAAACCACTTTTTGGGGTTAACGCCCTGGTATCAGCAGTCGGACTATAGCTCGAAGCATACCGTTGTCGTCTTAAAGTCTCAGTCTCAACCAGGTGATGCCCAAAAAGAGGCTGTTTTGGGGCTGGTCGTCAATCGCGTTGAAGATATGATGTTTTGTGCCCCAGAGTCAATTCAGCCGCTGTCCGAGCCGCTGCTGTCTGAGTTACTGTCCGATCGGATCGCGACCGTGCCAGAAATTCAGCCTTTCTTACGAGGATATTGGCAAAATTCTGCTGGGAAATCTGCTGAAGAGTCGATTGGGGACTTGAATTTAGTCTTAGAGGGTGCGGCAATTATGAGCGCAATGCCAACAGCAGATCACAAGGCAATCTTTTGAGCAGCGTTGAGCTTCATCCCATCACGCGATCGCCTTTGCAATGCAATCACCCCAATCACGCAACTGCTTAGAGTCATGGTTCAGCTTCCTGTTTGTGACTTGATGTCGATTTATTTAGGCGCTAAAAGGTATTTAGGTTTATGACTCGAGTTCCG
>JBBSFA010000202.1:0-6157 GCA_038239185.1 Elainellales cyanobacterium
CTGGCGATGGGTGTTTTTGGATTTTACGATTTCCTGAGATCTCATCCGCAGTTTGCTCGATCGCGATGTGATGGGTGGTTCTTGACCGGAAGCGTCGAGTTGCTTCGAGATTTGGATTGGTAGTTGTGGTAAAGCCACGGGGACACGCTTAGAAAAGCCAGAGGAGATGTTGGTTTTGGCTAGCGGTGGCAATGCTGCAACCACTTGAGACGGCTGTGCTAACGCCATCGCTTGCCTGAGATTCATCGGTAAAGGAGTTGGCTCACTTTGACTGGAGATAGCTGAAGGAGTCTGAGCGCTGATGGGTGTAGTAGCAAAACCGATCTCTTTTACAGGTTCTGAGCCAGAGTCGGAAGCCAGTCCGATCAAAGACTGATCTGGGCTGTAGAGCTTCTGAATCGACTGTTCCAACAGCGATTGTACGGGCGAGCTTTGATAGAGCGGTGTGCCTTCAATCAGCTTCAGTGAATCAACCACCTTCTGCCAGTCTGCGGATTGTTTTGCGGAGATCGCTTGATTCAACGCCGAAGCCTGCCGTTGCCAGCGATCGCGCAGTTCTGTTGCGCGATCGTGCTGCTCACTTTCAGAAGGAATAATGTCGAGCATCGCGATCGCTGCCTTCACCTGTCCCTTTTGGCAGTTTCCGACTGCTTGCTGAAGTAATTCCTGTGACCAGTCTTCCTGAAGCTGCTGTGCCAAATTGTAAGACTGACTGTTTTTGGGCACTCCTGCTGTGGTTGCCAATGCTTCCTTGAATTGACCGCGACCTGCCATGGCTTGTGCTTGCTTGAGCAGAGTGCTGTAAGTCTTCTCTATGTTAACTGGTAAACCCCGTGATTCAATTCCCAATGCATCGAACAAAAAAGCGTCTGGAGCACTCTGGATCTGTGGAGTGACTTGTTCTGAGGAAGGTGCCTGGTTAGCAAGTTCAGATGTGGCTAATTCAGGCGGCTGTGAGGTTGCTAACTCAGCATTTGCTTGCGCTGTCCCAATTGCCGAAGCGTTGATAGAGCTACAAACTGCAACTGTTGAGGAGGCGATCGCTCCGCTTTTAAGTACCCAACGATTCATAATGAGAAATCCACTAGGACGAACAATGGTTAAACATGACTGTTTCTAGAAAGTTTTATAGATGAAACTTTCAAAAACAGCGCGAGATGATTTTATCTTCTAGGACACTCGACTCAGTTCAAATCAGTACAGGGATTGGTTCAAGCGATTTTTATTTTGGATGAGAAGCAACCAGTATTTCTCATCCAAAATATAGGACTGATAGTCTAAAGACTGTCAGCGGAGCAAGGCTTACACAAGGCTGAAGTCGTTCGCAGAGAAGTTAGCGATGTTAGCCTGCCCAACGGCTCCTGCTTGATTGGTCAGGTTCGCCAACACACTAATATCTCCGCCGTTTGCAAAATCTTTGGAGTAAACGACTCGCGTTAACCCTAACGTGGAATTGAAGTAAACGAATACTCCTTCCTTCGCTGTCACTGCGGGATTGTTGGCAATGGCGCGGGCAGCGGCTCCAGCCGCAGCGACGGGGGTCGTGAGCACAATCAAGTTGCCGTCACCCACCGCAGCAGCAGCCCCTTTCTGGAAGGTCAAAGCGCTGAGATTGAGGGTTTGCCCATCCAAGCCAATCTGATCTTCGCCGATCGTATAGTCTTTGATGAGGTCAGGCTGATTCAAGACCCGGATATTCGGTGCTGCGACCAAAGTGGGTGTGCCAGCAGCAAAGACATTGCCAGTATAGACGAATTGATCGCGACCCGCACCACCCGTCATGGTGTCTACGCCATCGCCGCCCACCAGGGTATCATTGCCGTTCCCGCCCAAAAGGGTATCGAGTCCGACCCCACCATCTACCTTGTCGTTGCCATTGCCGCCATCCAGCGCATCGTTTCCAGTGTCGCCAAACAGACTATCATCGTTGTTGCCACCTGCCAGGATGTCGATGCCATCGCCGCCAAACAGGACATCGTTGCCGTTGCCGCCAGATAGGCGATCGTCGCCTCCCTGCCCGATCATCACATCCTTGCCTTTCCTTCCATCTGCAACATTGGCTAGCCCGTTGCCAACCATCACATCGGCACTGGAAGAACCGGTGACTTTCTTCTGCTTGATCCGGAGTCTAGAGCTGTTTTCCTCTAGAGCTAGCAGAAGTGCATTCAGTCCATTTTGTGCTGTCAAAGTCATCGAAAACTCCTTATGAATGAGAAAACTTCTGTGAGTGAGAAGCTTCTGCGAATGAGAAACTTGCGAACAGTCAATCCACCTTTTGGCTAAATCAGCCTGTCAAAACCAGGGAAAGTTCCTTCCGTAATTCTTGAATAACAGGCGATTCAACGCAGTAGGGAATTAGTTCTGATAAGAGACCAGCTACTTGTTTTGCAGCCAGAAAAGATTGCTAAACAATCTTTTTCCTACCTTTGACTCAGTAACTGCAACCGAATTGAGTATTGCTGAATCAATGTTCCACTTCAACATACATCTTTATGAAGATACATCCGGAGATAAAAATTGGATGAAGTGGATTATTTCAATTCTTTTTTGAAAATGCCTTATCTTGCAGCTTGAAACCGTAAAACGCCGATCGGCTATAAACCTCTTCTAGATTAGCTTTGGCGCTGATTTTAGGGGGTGATTTCGACACTGTTTGAGCGATCGAATTTTAGCCCTTGTACTTAATCACAATGACCCTGTGATCTCTCTCACTTAAACAATTTTGGAGGTCGGTAAGCTGCAATTCTAATTGATTTTAGTTTGGCTATTCAACACAAGGAATCTTCAGTCATCTGAATACTAAGCTGAATACTTAGCTTATTTTATACTTTCAATGTCGAGAGCCTGACAAGGCGACTTCTAAGCCATATGGCGTATTATCCACTTGCTCTGAATCCTTTTAGGCAGGGCAACGTAATCGAAGCCCAAATTTGCTTAGATTAAAAGGGACTGAGATGGGGTTGAGGTGGCTTGAGCCTCAAAAGCTTGTAGAAGCTGAGTTTATGAAGATTCCATTTCTTAGCGGATTTTGCATCTACTGAGCTGTTATTTAAAGTTATCGTTGCCAACGTTTTAGCTTTAGCAAGCGCCATCTAGATAATTAGAACCGAAATTTCAACCTGTTCTAATTACGCTATTTTGCGCTTCGGTAGTGTGATAAGGTTGGTTTGTTCATTGGGTGCTCTCCTCACAATCCACTCCTCTCGGTAATTTTGATCCAGCCATCTTGGGGCTAGTTGTCTTGAGATTTTCCTGATAGTTGCTGTCGTCTCTGTTTTAGTCGTCTCTGTTTCAAGGGAAGTTAATTCTTCCTTTCCAGTCTGCTAGTAACAATCAAGGGCTTACCTTCTGTAAAAGGGTTGGCTAGACAATCTTTTGCAGAAACCGAAGCCTGAGTAAATAAATAGATCCCGTATGAGTTCTAGTTTAAAAGTTGGCGATCGCCTGTTCAATAGTGAGCAAATTATTTCTGCGCTTGTGCAATACAAGCTTCTAGACCCCCTGGTTGGACAGGTGATTTTAGATCAGGCGATTCAGTCGATCGATTTATCTATAGAGGAGGTTTTTTATTCTCTGAGCGGATCGGCAGAGAGTCCTGTTCCAGAAGATTTTAACGGATTCTTGACTCAGTGGTGCCAAAAGCAAGAGGTGACTACCTCTTATTTGGAGAACGTCCTGCTGCGAGATTTGCGAATCGAAAAATTTAAGCAGGTTCATTTTGCCAGCCAAGTTGAGGCGGAGTTTCTGCGCGTCAAGTCAGAGTTAGATCAGGTAGAGTATTCGCTGATGCAGTTACCTGATTTGGCTTTAGCGACAGAACTCTATTTTCAACTGCGCGATGATGCCGCAGATTTCGCGCAAATGGCTCAAAAATATTCGCTAGGTGATGAGCGTCACACCGGAGGATGGATTGGTCTTGTACCTTTTTCAGCATTACCGATCGAAGTGGCAACGATTTTTCGCCAGGTCGAAGTGGGGACAATCTGTGAGCCAATTACGATCGCTGAACGGGTTTACTTAGTCCGGCTGGAACGGTTGATTCCCGCCCGACTGACGGAAGCGACCCAAGCTCAACTGATTAATCGGATGCATTCACAATGGCTTCAGTCTCAGGTCAAGGCGTTGCTTGCCACGCCTAACGCGATCGAAGTCTTAGCGCAATCGGCATTAGATTCCAGCCGTTCCGAAGATTCTAGCAGTTCTGACTAAAAGGTTTTGGCAATGGTGAACGTGGATACTCCCATCAGCTCGTTTCTTCCCAACTTCTTTGAAGCGTTTCCGTTTAACTCTTTGCCGGATCAACTGCGAAGACAAGTTGCCGCGAAACTTCGGCTCTGCTCGTTTCGCCCTGGCGCATTGATCTATCCGGCTGGCGAACTGCCTTCTACGGTTCACTGTATTGTCCAAGGGCGCGTTCGGATTTTGGGTTCCGCTTCTCTGAAAAATCTGACCTCAGCCCCAACTTTAGCGATCGTAGAGGAAGGAACGGTAGTGGGTTGGGAGAGCCTGCTCCGCCGGGTGGCGATCGGCTCTGTGCGGGCAGCGCTGCCTGGTATTAATCTTGCTGATGGTACTTCCTCCGCCATTGCGCTCTCTGGTGCTGCTGCTTCAGAAGATAGCGAAGTTTTGACACTGGCATTGCCTGCGGATGAGTTTGAAGCGATCGCCCTGAAGCATTTGCTTGAACCGCTGGCTAAGGCAAGCTTGATCGAACTCTACGATACGTGCTCTCGCTTCCTGGAATGGATGCCGACTCCCTTGACCAAAGGCGATTTGATGGAAGCGGTTCACTACATCAATCGCCATCAGCTTGCGGTGGTACAAAACTGGTTTCCGACAGGGCGATCGAAGAAGCTTACGCTCTCTGGCGATCGGGTTTGGCTGATTAGCGGCGGCGCACCAATTAATTTACCGATCGGCACCCCGATTACCTTTGTGGAGCAAATTCAACCGACTGGCGCATCACCGTTTCCGGTGCGGCTGTTGGGAATCGATCGCGACGTTTGGACAGTCACCATTCTCAATGGAAAAACGCCTAGCAAAAGACTCAGCGAAGTCGAGGGTGGAACGCCCCACAAATTCCTGACTGCTGGCGAAGCCGCTGGTCTGTTTGACGAAGCTTCTCCGCAAGCCTTGAGTGAAGCCGCTTCTGACTCCCGCTCTACTGGCTTGCTAGCGCCTGCGCCGATCGCATCGGATCTGCAATCCTTTGAGCTGCCGGAATCTCAAGATCCGCCGCTGCCGCAAAATTATCCGATTCGTCGATCGCCTTTTCCTGACCCCGTTGAGGACGTGGTTGCCTGCTTTGGGATGCTTTGCACTTACTTGAGTGTGCCTTATCGTCCCGATTCGCTGCGGCGATCGCTCGGTCAAAAAGCAGTTGCCTCGTTTGATCCGATTGATCTGTGCGTTCGAGTGGCGCAGGCGATCGGATTTAGTGCCGAAGTGGTTCGCTTCACCCCAACTGCGGGTGGAATCAATCGGATCAGTACGCCCGCGCTGATTCGCTGCCGGGGTATCCCGGTCGTGCTGTACCAGGTTACTCCTACTACGGTTGTGCTGGGTTCGCCGCGCACAGGACTTTTGCGGCTGTCGGCAAAAGAGCTGGCATCGCGGTTAACTCCTGAAGAGGGGAATTCTCTAGAGCCAGTTTGTCAGGCGATCGTGTTGAAGCGGCTGCCGCAAACCTCTGTGAAGCGGTTTGGCTTTCGCTGGTTTTTTCCGGTGCTGGCAAAACAGCGCGGCATTTTGTTCCAGGTTTTGTTTGCTTCGATTTTTGTGCAACTGCTGAGCCTTGCCAATCCGCTGCTGATCCAGCAGGTAATTGACCAGGTGATCATCAGCGCCAATCTCAGCGCCATGTCCGTTTTCGGCGTTTTGATGATTGGTTTTGCGCTAATGGAGGGCATCCTGACAGTGTTGCGGATGTATCTCTTTGCGAATACGGCTCACCGGATTGACTTGCGCTTGAGTGCTGAAATTGTTCGCCACTTGATGCGCCTGCCGCTGCCGTTTTTTGAGCAGCGTCCCGTAGGCGAACTCTCGGCTCGGCTGGGAGAGTTGGAAAACGTGCGTCAATTTCTGACGGGTACGGCTTTGACTGCGGCACTGGATATCATCTTTTCGGTGTTTTACATCGCTGTGATGTTTCTCTATA
>JBBSFA010000203.1:0-6138 GCA_038239185.1 Elainellales cyanobacterium
ACAGAAGCGATCGGATTAGGGACTCAGCAAAATTGGTGCGATCGCCCTTGAGATCTTAGAAATTTCCTCTAAGCGGGCTTTTTAAGTCTGAGGGTAAATAGACAGTAGATTGAGCCTGTTGCGATACACTGTGAAGCCTATGAAGATCTGGACACCTTCGATCGCCCATGAAAATTGCTACTTGGAACGTCAACTCAATTCGGACTCGCCTAGAGCACCTCTTGACCTGGCTGCAAGCCAATCCTGTGGATGTGCTGTGCCTCCAGGAAACCAAAGTCGTTGATCCGGATTTTCCCAAAGCCGCCTTTGAGCCGATCGGCTATCATGCCTACTTTGCAGGTCAGAAATCCTACAACGGCGTTGCTATGCTGAGCCGCATGCCGCTAGAGTTTGTCAGCAGCGGCTTTAGTCCGGTTTTGGGAGAGGCGATCGGGGATTTGGATGTGCAGAAGCGGGTGATTACGGGCAGGGTGGGCAACCTTCAGATCCTCAATTTGTATGTGCCCAATGGTTCAGAGGTGGGCAGCGAGAAGTATCAATATAAGCTGCGCTGGCTTTCGGTGCTGCGCGACTATTTGAAAGCCCAACTGGCAGAAACGCCAGAACTCTTGGTCTGCGGTGACTTTAATATTGCTCCAGACGATCGCGACATCCACAATCCAGTCGGCAAAGCTAATCACATCATGGCATCGGAAGTTGAGCGGCAGGCGTTGCAAAAATCAGTTCTAGAGCTGGATCTGGTGGATATCTTCCGTCAGTTCAACCCTGGGGGCGGAGAGTTTACCTGGTGGGACTACCGATCGGCGGCTTTTAACCGTAACTCCGGCTGGCGGATTGACCATCACTATCTGTCGCCCACTCTGGCAGCACGGGCGATCGCCTGTACGATCGATCGCGACCCGCGCGGCTGGGAGAAGCCGAGCGATCATGTGCCCGTCACTGTAGAGCTAGCTGAAGCTGGCTAGAACTGATCCTTCATCCCTCGCAGGCGGGCAAAGGTTTGAACCGGATCTTGGCTTTTGACTCGCTGCTGCAAATTGACCTGATCCCAACGCAAGAAGGGATTGGTGCGTTTCTCTTCGCCTAAGTTTGCCGGAATCGTTGCCTCCGATCGCGATCGCATTGCCTGCACCGTCTGGTAGCGGTTTTGTAGCTCAGAATTTTGCTCATCCACCGTCAGGGCAAACTGAAGATTTTTCAGCGTGTATTCATGGGCGCACCAGACCCGCGTTTGATCCGGCAGCGATCGGATTTTGCTGAGCGAGTCTACCATCTGGCTGGGTGTGCCCTCAAATAGCCTGCCGCAGCCGCCCGAAAATAGCGTGTCGCCACAGAATAGCTCTCCGGGTTCTCCAGGTTGGACGGGCGGGAAATAGTAGGCGATGTGGGCTTTGGTGTGTCCGGGGATAAACAGTACCTCCGCCTGTCGATCGGCAAAGCTAACGCGATCGCCCTGGTTGAGAAAGACCTGCTGTCCTGGAATCCGATCGCGATCGACTGCGCCGCCGTAGACCACCGCATCGGGAAAGCGTTGCAAAAGTTTGGCGTTGCCGCCTACGTGATCACCATGATGATGTGTGTTGAAGATGGCAACAAGTTTGGCTTTGCGATCGTCCAACCACTTAAGTACTGGATCGGCTTCTGCGGGGTCAACCACTGCCGCAAGGTTGAAGTTAGCTTCATAGAGCAAAAAAATGTAGTTATCCGAGCGGACAGGCAGCCGAAAGATTTGCATAGAAGCTCCTATTTATCTGGGTTGCGTGGGTTTGCGAACGGCGAGAAGACTCTAAACTTAAATCCGCAATTTCTCGCTGTTCGATCGCGTTGCTAACCTCTAGAGTTTAGTCAATTCTTTATTAGCTTCTGCCCGGAACTTTGCCAAAGCCACGCTGCCAGGAAAGAGAATCGAACTATGAAACGGTTAACCCATTGGCGATCGAACGAGCGATCGCAATTATTCCAAAAAGTAAAACTTAAACCTATGGCGTGGCTCACACAAAGTAAACCTATTTTTGCTGTTCAACCGCTAGTTGCCCGAATCATCGTATCAGGACAAATGAGCCGCAAAGAGCATGTGCAGTTGACGACGGCTATTCTGGCGGATCAGCAGATGACCAATGCCGATCGGCAGCAAATCAATCGCGTTTTTGACTATGTGCAAATTGGTCGCTTAAGGATTGTCGATTAACTTTAGCGAATGACATGATTTCTCCAGGTTAGGGGCGCTCTAGACAGCGCCCTTTTTTGTTGGAAATCTGCTTCGATCGCAGGTTAAATCAAGTCGTTTGCTTCGCGGTTGCCGCTTTTCGATAAAACGATTTGACGGTGTTTAAAACATTGCGCTTGAAGAAATCTATATAGAGCGGCTTGACATGCTCGGAGGTATAAGCGATCACCTTTACGTCTTTGCGAGTTGAGAAAATTACGAAGACCTCATTGGCAAAGACTGGACGAAAGCCGTTCGCCAGCAGGTTTGTCAGCACTGCGCCGAGCTGCTCGATTTTGTTCTTGTGAATCACCACCCACGCAGGTTTTTTCCCTGACAATAAAACAGCCGGATCATCGATCGAAAAAGGTAGGGCGGCTCGGAAAATCAGCGGAGCGGCGATCGCCTCTTCGGGTTGGGCGCGATCGCGGAGAAAATCAGCCGCTGACTTCCAGACAGGGGCATCAAAGCAAGCTGCCAGACCGCTTTTCTCGAAGCGCTGCTGAACCGGAAACACCTGAACATAGTTCAATGCCAGCCCTAGCAGCCGCGAATCGGGGTCAAGCGGATTCACTTCTTGCAGCGAAGCCGCTCGATCGACCTGAAATTTGAATTCAGTGAAGATGCGATCGCTGTTGTTCACCACGGCTGCCGGAATCAAGCCTTGATAAAACTCTGAGCCTTGGTCACTGTGCAGCAAATAAAGTTCGATCGGCTCTCCGTTGGCAGTCAGGCTGAAGCTCTTCAGCACATCTGGCGCAACCAGGTTAGTCCGAATCAGGCGAAATTCGACCACCCAATCAGTTGCTTCCTGTTTGGCGATCGGCAAGTCCAGTGTGGCAGTCGTACCAGGACCCATCCAGCGAAAACTGCCCAAATCGCCAGCCCGTTCGCGGCGCTGCCAGCCTGAGCCGCGCAACGGTTGATCGAAGCGATACAGCACATGCTTGGCGGGTGGCAGATGCAGGTCTGCATAGCGCTGGTTATAGTGGCGATCGAGTAGTTTAGCCAGCAGGTCTTCTGGCGGGTGACTCAGGTCTACTTCCAGTCCCGGCGCAACCTGATCGAGATACTTCTCGGTTAGATCCTGCACCATTTGATCAAACCGCTGTTCAAAAATTTCTTTAGCAGATTGATACAGCTCAATATCCAGCAGGCTGTTCTCTCTGATTGCGGCGATCGCTTCTGGCGGCAGTTCTTCAAGTCCCTTCTTAGCTTTGGCGGCGTTCTCGCGGCGAGTGTTGATGATCGGTCGCCAGCCAAAAATGTAGGAGAGCAGAAACAGCGAATCTTGAAACCGTTCGACTAAGCCAACAAACGCGGCATCGTTGAGTCCTTGGTGCGCCAGTGTCAGGATTTCGGGCGGCGAAAGCTCATCAAAATCGAACTGCGCCAGCTTGGCAATGTAGTAGGTTTGGACGTTCTTTTTCAGCTTGCCGAACGGTAGCTTGTGGGCAAATTCTTCCAAAGTCATCTCTTTGACGGCTTCGTAGAACGGATCGGTCGGCATCCGGCGAATGTATTCGTAGTGAGAGACGACGCGGGCAACTGGCTCTCGCATCACCGTCACGTTGACCATACGCTTGCCAGGAACAAGGGCAGCGATGTCGTTGTGTCCCAGATGTCCCCGAAACAGGCGATATTTCTGAAACTCTTCTGGCGCGATCGTCTTGATCTGCGCTTTGAGCGTCGCAGGACAGGTTTCCGCTTCGGGAAAGTGATCCTCGACGATCGTCCGGAAGGTCATGCCTGCCGTTTTGGGGATGTGGGAAAAATACATCACATCCGAGTCTTGCAGGTGATACTGCGCGGGAAAATTTCTCATGAATTAGATCTTAATTGATAGAGCCGCTCTACAAAGCGGTCGTGCTGAGTTCAGTTTGAGCAGCAGCTCCCAAGTCCATCTCTACGCCAGAGGCTTTGCAGTATTTATCCGCGATCTCATAGGGATTGCCAATCATTTTGACCACATGATCCTCAATCCACAGGACGCGATCGCACAGTTTGGCAATGCTGGCGATCGAATGGGTGACTAGCACGATCGTCACGCCGCTTTCCTTGAAGCTCACCATCTTTTCCTGGCACTTCTTCTGAAAGCGGATGTCTCCCACGCCTAGCACTTCATCGATCAGCAGAATCTCTGGATCGAGGTGGGCAACTACCGCGAAGCCCAGCCGCGCCAACATGCCCCTGGAATAGACGCGAATCGGACTGTTGATGAAATCGCCTAGCTCTGAAAACTCCAGAATTTCGTCCATTTTACTCAGGATTTCCCGACGGGTTAAGCCCATCAGTACGCCGTTCAGGACAATGTTTTCGCGTCCGGTCAGCTCTGGGTGGAATCCGGCTCCCAGAGCCAGCAGCGGCGAAATTCTGCCCCGCACGACTACTTTGCCTTTGGTTGGCTCCATGACTCCGGCAATCATCTCCAGCATGGTGCTTTTGCCAGCGCCATTGTGCCCGATGATGCCGAAGTTTTCGCCCCGGTAAACCTCAAACGAAATATCGCGGACGGCTTCAAACTGGGTGCGCTTGAGTGCCGCTAGGCTGCGATGGATGTTGAAGGCAAAGTTCTTGATGCCCGTGATTTGCCGATAGTACGGATAGGACTTGCTGACGCACTGAAAGCTGATGACTGGTTCTTGCATATTCCTCCCACACCTATATCACTTCTGCAAACTTCCAAACGAGCTTTCGGTAAACCCAATAGCCGATCGCCCAAAATAGCAGGGCATAGCCCAAGCTCACCCATAGATACAGCGGCTCTAACGTCCCTTTCAGAATCAGCTCCCGCCAGCTCACCATCAGCGGACCAAAAGGATTGAACACAATCAGGCTGCGGTAGCGCGCTGGGATATGTTCCAGCGGGTAGAGAATCGGGGTGACATAGAAAATGAAGTGCAGCAGGATGTTGGTCAGTCGCTCCAAGTCGCGCAGGAAGACGTTCAGCGAGGCTAAGAACAACGTCAGCCCATGAATCATGATGAACTGGATGAACAGCAGAATTGGCACGCCATACAGCCAGGAGAGGGAAGGCGCTTGTCCAAAGATGTAGAGGAACAGGATGATCACGGGCAGCGACACAATGAAGTGGATCATGTGATTCAGCCCCGATGAGAGCGGCACGATCTGCTTCGGGAAGTTGACCTTCTTGATGATGGTGGAGTTGCCGACAAACAAAGTCGGAGCCGAGCCGACTGAGTTGGTGAACCACTGCCACGGGAAGACTCCAGAGATCAAGACGATCGGGTAGTCTTCAACGCGAATCCGCATGAACACGCGAAAGGCAATGTAGTAGATCAGCGCTGAAGCGAGGGGATTGGCGATCGACCACAGATAGCCCAACAGCTTGTTGTTGTACCGAACCTTTAATTCTTTTTGCACCAGCACTATCAGCAAATCGCGATAGTTTTCCCACTTTCGCTGGCTGCCGTAATGCACCACCTTTCCGGCAGTGGCTTTCCCGTTTGTGCTTTCCAACCCGCTTCACTCCTCATAAGACCGTCGTAACGGTAGGCGATCGACTTGCTTGTCTCTCCTTTGCTCCATGATGCCATGATGCCCTAACGTCGCGATTCACAGCAGCAGAGACCTACGATGAATTTTAAGTGAAAATGTATCTGAATTCTTAACAAAAGATTCAGAGCCTGATGATACTCTACTCTGGAAAGATGCGAAATCCCGCAGTCGTCCTAGTTTCAGGATAGCTTCACCCCATTAGCACGACGATCGCCTCCCTGCTAAGTTCCAAGGGCGATTAGTCTTCAGATTCCTGGCTAATGTACTCTAAGCAATCGCCAGGTTGAACCCCATAGACTTTACAGATAGTAGACAGGACAGATTCAGAAGGATAGACCTTCGGATCACGATACACCCTGTAGGCTGTGCTCTGAGGTAACCCCGATCGCTGCCAAAACTTGTAGTTCGTTGTG
>JBBSFA010000204.1:0-6136 GCA_038239185.1 Elainellales cyanobacterium
AAAGTCTAGTGAAGAACTTTGAACGAACTCTCTCTCATGCCACGACCAAGATCAATCTCTGCTTCGTCAGGCTAATGCTGAAGCGGCTTGCAGCCCCTTCCTGAGATCTCAAATGGGTTCTATATTGAGGAACTCACTTGTGAATCAGTTTATTCCAGTTGAGACCCCATCCGGGATAATTTGGGCTGAAGTTGAAGAAAACTCAGAAACCTAAGGAATTATTCTAACTGGGCGAACCGATAGCGCGTTTCGCAAGTTTGAGGATGCCGCCAGAGCCTTGAAAGGCAATGCAGACTTTCTGATGCAAATGTTTGCCGATCTGTCTCCTCAAGAAGTCACGATTTCGTTTGGGATTAGTGTCGGCGCAGAAGCCGGAACCCCGATTTTCGGTCTGGCGAAAGTGAGTGGTCAATCCAGTTATTCTGTGACGCTGAAGTGGCAAACTGGGAAAGGCACTCCTGCGGTCAAACCCCCTTCCCATGAATCATAATTTCGAGGCTTGCAGTATAGATGGATCAGCCCCGTTGCTTTTGACCAGTCAGGGAGACTGGGAAACTGCCGACTGCGACTGTGCCTGTCCCGAAGCGCCCTTTCCGATCGCGCCAGACCTGACTTCAAATTCCCTGTTTACTGCTCTGGCAGAGACGCTAACGCTGCCGCTCACCTCAGAATTTCAGTTGGCGTTTAGTCCCTTGGCTCCTGCGGGACCCAGCGTGCTAAATCGGGCGGCTTGGCAGCGCTATCAAATGTTTCAAACGCATTCCCTGCCGCTGACTCTGCCCGTTGATCGACAACTGGCGGGTCAGCATCTGCTGGTTTCTGAAACGGCTCCGCCCAAAATGCGAGCGGAATCCGCTCAACAGCTCACTGCTTGGCTGCATGTGACCAATGCCTGCAACTTAGACTGTCCCTATTGCTATGTGCGAAAGTCGTCCGAGTCGATGGATGTGCAGATCGGAATGCAGGCAATAGACACTATTTTTCAGGCGGCTCAGCACCGTCAGATGCCACGCATTAAGCTGAAATATGCAGGCGGAGAAGCCAGTTTGCAAATGCCGCTGATTCGTCAACTGCATGAACATGCCCTAGCGCTGTCTCGTGCTACATCGATCGACCTACAAGCGGTGCTGCTCACCAACGGAGTGCATTTGAGCCGCCCTAGCATCGACTGGCTGGCGAAGACAGGCATCAAGGTCATGGTTTCCCTGGATGGGATCACTACGGTTCAGGATCGCCAACGACCGCTTAAAGGCGGCGGCAAGTCGTTTGAATTAGTTGAGCAGACGATCGCCCACTTATTGCAAAGTGGCATTACTCCCCACATCAGCGTCACCGTCACGGCTGCGAGCGCCGCCCATGTGGCAGAAGTGGTAGATTGGGTCTTAAAGCGATCGCTCACTTTTCAGCTTAATTTTTATCGGCAGACCTCACTCAATTCCAGTCCAGAGGACTGGGCGATCGAAGAAAAGGCGATTATCAGCGGCTTACAGTCTGCTTATCGAGTCATTGAGCAATCTTTGCCGGACTACCCTGTGTTTGGGGGGCTGCTAGACAAAGTTCAAGCCCAGGCGCATAGCCACACCTGCGGGGTGAATCAAAATTATCTGGTCTTTACCCATCGCGGTCAGGTATCTCAATGTCAGATGCATGTGAACCAACCTGTGAGCGATCGCCTCTCGGCAGAAACCCTATGGACTGATCTGGCTCAGGGAGTCATCCAAAATCTGTCTGTAGATGAGAAAGAGGGCTGTCAGACCTGCCCTTACCGCTACCGCTGTACGGGGGGATGTCCGCTGGAGACGTTTCAAGCCACCGGGCGCTGGGATGTGAAAAGCCCGCACTGTAATATCTATCGCACCCTTTATCCAGAGGTACTGCGGCTGGAGGGACTGCGGCTTTTAAAGACTTATGTTCATTAAATAGCCATATTCATTAAACAGCCACATTCACTGCGGACTCTAATTCAGGTTCCCGATCAGATAATTCCTCATTAGGCAGAAGAGGACGAACCGCCACCACTTCCCCTCGCAATGCCGCCGTCATAATCTGATACAGCCGTTCTACCTCTTGGTGGATATTAAACTCCTGTTCCACCTTCGATCGCCCCGCTTTGCCCAACTGCGATCGCCACTCAGCACTCTCCAAGAGCTTCTCGATCCGATCGGCAAGTTTTACCGGATCGCCCGCCGGAACTAGATAGCCGTTGATGCCATCTTCCACCAGTTCACTGATGCCCGCGATTTGAGTCGCAATCACGGGAACGCCTGCCGCCATTGCTTCCATCAGCACCACCGGAACTCCTTCCGCAAAGCTGGACATGACAAACATATCCGTTTGCTGCATGAACTCGCGCACGTTGGCTTGCGATTGGTAGCCGACAAATTTGACGTTTGCCTGCAAGCCAAGCTGATCTGTCATCGCTTCTAGCTTGGCGCGATCGGGACCATCGCCTACTACGGTTAATTCGATCTCAGGATGCGATCGCTTGACGATCGCCAAGCTTTCCAGCAGAATCGGCAGTCCTTTCACATCGGCTAGCCGTCCAGCAAACAGCAGCCGTCGCCCCGGATCGCTGTGGGTTTTGAGGCTAAACAGCTCTGGCGCAATCCCGCAGTGGACAATATGCATCCGATGCCATTGCTCAGAGGGCGCGAAGATCATGCCCTGGCTGCGGCAAAAATTGCTGATGCAGTTGGTAAACAGCGATCGCTTCAGCTTTTCATCCAGCCGCCAGCGGAGCGGATCGAAAAAGATGTAAGGTCCGTGCATCGTGAAGCTGAAGCTGAAGCCTCCCAATGCCGCCGCCAGCATTGCCACTGAGCAGCTAGAGTCGCCAAAGTGATTGTGCAAATGCTGGATCTGGCGCTGCTGGATTTGATGCGCCAGGATGCCCGCTTCGGCAAAGTAGAAAAACTGATAGATTGTGCCGCGAATTCCAGGCGTATGGGTGTCCCAGGCTAGCTTAGCTGCCTGCAAATAACGCTGCGGCGAACTCAGAAACAGACTGATATGTGCCAGCAAAGTCGGGATCGGTTTGGCCTCAGGCAGGATATAGAAGGTGCGATCGCGTTCGGCTTTTTGTTCTGCCCCCACGATATGCTCGTCGCCTGTCTTGCGGATCGAGAAGGTATCCACTTCAACGCCCTTTTCGCGCAGGGTCATCACCTCGCGTTGAATGAAAGTATCAGTGGCTCTGGGATACTCGCCCGTCAGATAAGCAACGTGCATTGTCTAGTTCTCCTAATGGCTGTCTAAGACCTAATTTTTTAAGACCTAATTTTTTAAGAAAGTATGGCGGCTTCGTCGGGCTGAGGCGGTACAGTCAGCAAATCGAGACTGCCGCAGCTTCGATCGACTGCCTCGACAAACGAGTAGCGGGGCTGCCAGCCCAGAATTTGCTTGGCGCGATCGTTGGCATAGCGAAACGGCTTGAACCGAGCATCTAGCCGCGCTGGAACCAGCAGTCCTGGGACTTTTAGCTTATTTTTGAAGACTGCGTTGATCTGAGCCGCCGCATCTGCCAGGGGTTGCAGCAACGCCCAGTTAATCATCACGGTTTTGGGCGGCGGTGAGGTCTGCTCTGCCAGATGCCGAATGTAGGCGCTTTGGCTCGGCAGCTTGTCGTCCACCAGATTCAGCGTTTGCCCGATCGCCTTGTCTTGCGTTGCCAACACGATCGCTTCGGCACAGTTTTCAACATAAGTGATTGGCATCCAGCCGTTTGCGCCAATTTGCAGCCAGAGGCGACTGCCCGCTTGGATGCCCAGATGCGCGTTCCACAGATGGTCGCGTCCGTAGATCATGCTGGGGCGCAGGATGGTCACTCGTCCAGTTTGCCCGAAGGCTCTAACTCGCTGCTCCTGGATTAGCTTTGTTTGGGTGTAGCCGTCGCGCTGGCTGGGGTTAGATTCGATCGCTGAGTCTTCGTTAATGATTTCGCCTGCCGCGATATTTGAGTAATCAAATACCGAGAAGCTGCTGATTGCGATGAGGCGATCGACTCCGGCTTTTGTCATGGCGCTCAGCAGGTTTTCGGTCGCTGTCACCGTTCCGGCATACTGGGTTGCGTAGTCGCCCCGCATGACTGCCGCTAGGTGAACGACTGCATCGACTCCGCACACGGCTTCAGTCAGGCGATCGCTAGACTGCGCCAAATCTGCCTGCACAATTTCTACTGCGGGATGATCGCTCCAAGAGAACTCGATTGGCGATCGCATCAGCGCTTTGACTTGATGACCTTGCCGAAGGGCTTCCGCTACGACATATTGACCGAGAAAGCCCGATGCCCCAGTGATCAGTAGTTTCATAGTCAGAAAAAATCCTAATGCGTTGGGCTGATTTCGGTTGAGCTAGTTTCAGGAGGACTGGCAGTAGGGCTAGCTGGCTGTTTATATTCAATCAGCGTTGCTTGCTTGCCCTGCCAGCGGTTGAGCCAGTAGTTGACCTGTCCGATCGCTTCGGGCAGCTTTGCTATCACGCAGAAGACCGCATACAGCCGCGCCTCTGCCGCCGTATCGCCTAGCCCTAATCGATACCGATAGATCTTCCACATCAGCACCGGGTACAACAGGAATGCCAGCAAACTTAGCCCGTAGGTGAATCCAGCCAAGCCCAGAGCCGCGATCGGCAGGATCAAGCCCCAGAACCAGCGCGATCGACTTTCTTTGACTTGATAGCGCTCTGGTAAGTGCCCGTGCATTGCTGCGCCTTCTGCCATTGCCCAGCCGCCCCGGATCGATCGCTTCCACCACTGGCTGAACTTGGACATCGCCGCATCGTGAATCGTCATATCGGCATCAATGCGGCGAATCTTCCAGCCTTGCTGCCGCAGCCGCACACACATTTCAGGTTCTTCGCCGCCGATCAGCGTAGGATTGTAGCCTTTGACTTCCTGAATGGCTTTGACTCGCATCAGGGCATCGCCGCCGCAGGCAGTGGCTTCACCGATCGGCGTGTTCCATTCCAGTTCGGCTAGCTGGTTGTAGGGGGAGGCATCTGGGAAGCGCTCGCGCCGCCGTCCGCAGACTACCGCTAGCTGGGGATCAGTGGCGATCGCCGTCAGGGCTTGCTCAATCCATCCCGGCAGCAGTTCGCAGTCACCGTCAATGAATTGGACGTACTCAATTTGCGGGAACTGCTCGGTTAAATAGCGAAATCCGGTGTTGCGCCCTCGCGCCATGGTAAAAGGCGTAGACAGATCCAGGTTAATCACTTGCACCCCCAGTGATTCAGCCACTGCAACGCTGCCGTCGGTCGATCCAGAGTCTACATAAACGATCGGCATTCCGGGCGGGAGTTGGGCAAGCAGCGATTTGAGGCAGCGGATCAGCCGATCGCCCTCGTTTCGCCCAATCGTAACAACGCCAATACTGCTCATGAATTGCATCCCCGGTGTCGAATCTTCAGAAAGCACAGCAGAGTTGCTGGCGATCGCCAGCCTGCTACTGAATTCTACGCAGCCTAGCAGAGATCCCAAGGGCTGATTTAGTTATTCTTGCCCTTTCCTTAAAAATACCCAGCCTTTATGAAGTTTTCCCAAAAATCCTCTAAAGAACCTCTACTTCTCGTCTCGGAACTGCAAACTCTCCAGCACGACCGTCGATCGCGGCTCAAAGTCTTTGCTGTACTCGACGGGGTAGTGCGTGAAGGCATAGAAGGCGTTGCCATTGTGTTCACCTACGTAAATCGCACCCACAAAGGTTTTGTTGCCCGTGCGCTGCTGATAGATCAGCTTTTCCTTTGCCCAAGCATAGCTGACAATATCGGTGCGATCGACCAGATCCCAGCCGTTGCTTGCCAGCAGTCCGCCATCGCCCAGCAGCAGATCTTGAATGCCCTCAATGTTGGTGCTGCGCGCGGGCAGAAACACATGCAGATAGGCTTTGTTGTCTTTTTTGCTGTCTGGGCTGTAGTTAAACCGCACGGCAGTCCCTTCGCCCGAAGACCCAACCTCACTGCTGAAGTCTTTGGTCGGCACATAGGCAGTCAGCGGCAAAGTCGGTTGGTTGAACAGCTTTAGCTCAACTTCGCTGACTTTGCCATCGACATTGAGCGCCATCACGCGAGTTTCAGGGCGCGATTCAGTGGCTTTTGGCAGCGTCGTCGGGGAGGTGGAGCTGCTGGGGCTGACTTTACT
>JBBSFA010000205.1:0-6116 GCA_038239185.1 Elainellales cyanobacterium
CCGATCGCCCCTAGCTGCACATTGGGCAGCGTTTTAAGATAGTTAATGGTGCTGCGAATATCAGACAGGAGCTCGTCGCCTTGCGTTTTCTCTTTGTAAGCTCGTCCTTGCTTCACCCCCTCGGGCGTATAGCCGCTTTCAAATCCGGGAGCTTGGCGCTGGTAGAGTGCAGGCGCGATCGCCACATAGCCCAACCTGGCAAAGCGCTCCGTGACATCGCGAATGTGGGCGTTGACCCCGAAAATTTCTTGAATTACAATCACGGCTGGAAAAGTACCAGAGGCGATCGGCTCGGCAAGGTAAGTCTCAATCAGCAGACTGCCGTTGGACACCTGAATATGGGATGTCTGAATCTCAAAATCATCCATAAATTTAAATAAATTGATTGTCAAAATACTACTTTATAGGGTAGTCAAGCTTTGGAAAATTCACCGTTTGGTAGATTAATCACATGATTCTAGAAGTTGTGATCCTGGAAATTAAATCTGGCTTAGCGGCTGAGTTTGAAGCTCAGTTCAAACTCGCCGCGCCGCTGATTGCAGCTACACCAGGCTACATGTCTCATGAACTCCGGCGCTGTCTGGAAACCGCTAATCGGTATATTTTGCTGGTGCGCTGGCAAAAATTAGAAGATCATACGATCGGCTTTCGGCAGTCCGCAGCCTATCAAGAGTGGCGCGCTTTGCTGCATCACTTCTACGATCCCTTCCCGAGCGTCGAGCATTACGAGCAGGTTTTCAGCAATCCTGAGTAGGATTAGGGCGATCGCTTTTCTCTTCCAGAAGCTACGAGCGAGGACACAACCCGCACATGACCAGCGACGACATTGAAGCCCTAAAGCTAATGATTGCCTTGTGTTTGGCAGAGTCCGAACTGGAGCAATCCGCAGAATTACTGCAACAGCTCCTAAGCCTCTGTCCCACTGATGCCGAAGCCCATTATGGTCTTGGCGAAGTTTGGCTAGAGCTAGGGCAGCTAGAAGCCGCGATCGCCAGCTTGCAAACCGCTTTGCATCTAGAGTCTGGCTATCTGGAAGCATATGATGCGCTGATTCATACGCAGATTCAGACACAGGATTGGCAGACTGCGATTCAGCTTGCCTTGCGATCGCTCCAGCTTTATCCCCAATGGTCGCCTGCCTTCATTCATCTGGGCTATTGTCTCCAGCAGCAAGGAGATCCAGCAGCCCATGATTGCGGGATTGGATTAATTGCTGAGTCTGTTCTGAAAAATCGTCAGCCGTCTTTTGTTTGGCAGGTCTATGAAAAGCCCGATCAATCTGTGCGGCAGCAGTTGATTTATCCCGCAGAGCCGATCGCGCTAGACCTAGCTGCCACAGCTGCTTTTGTAATGACGCTGCAACCCGGCATCCTCTGGAGCGATCACTATACCAAAGCCGTACTCACTACCGATCGCCAACTCGTAGAGGCGGCTTCGATGGGCAATGCTGCCTTGATCGCTAGTTCCGAAAGGCTGCCGTCCTCCAGCGCGATCGCGGGACAAGTCGCTTGTTTATCGATTCGCTACAGCAACAACTACTTCCACTGGATGTATGATTTGCTGCCTAAAATTGGCTTGCTTCAGCGAAGCAGTGTGGACTTGGAGACGATCGATCGGTGGGTCGTGAATGGCGCAAACAGCGCGTTTCAGCGCGACACTTTGCGGCTCTGCGGCATTCCAGACTCGAAACTGATTGCCGATCCGGTTTGCCACATCCAGGCAGACGAGCTAATCGTACCGATCTCCTCGTTTAACGGCGGTCGAGTGCCGCGCTGGGTCTGCCAGTTTTTGAGAAGCCAGTTTTTGGCGAAATCCTCTGTTCGCCCCGTTCGACGGCTGCTAATCAGCCGGAGCGCTGCGGCGTATCGGCAGTTGATCAATGAAGCTGAGCTATTTGAGGCACTGGCTCCGATCGGGTTTGAGCGAGTCTGGCTGGAAGATCTGCCTTTTGCCGAGCAAGTTGCGCTGTTCCAATCTGCTGCCGCGATCGTTGCCCCGCACGGAGCCGGACTGGCAAACATCGTGTTTTGTGCGCCAGAAACAAAGTTGGTAGAACTCTTCTTGCCAGATGAAAAGCTGGACTACTACCAGATTATTAGCGCTCATCTGGGGCTGAACTATGCCGCTGTGATTGGCGATCGCGTAGAGATTGAGCCATCTGTGGTGCAGTTTGGGCAGGCTTCCAGAGTGGTTCCCCGCTATGGCATGACCGTTAATCCTGTGCAGGTTTTGCGCTGTATCCAGGCATAGGCGATCGCTTGCCAAACTTGAAGAACACACTGTTTCGCAGGGAATCGCGCAGGAGATAGGGCGGATCGGTATCTGGCTTGCGTTGAATAAATTGCCGGAACCGCCACAGGATAAAGCCTACTGACCAGACTAAATCCACTAGCGCGGCATAGAACAACCCGTGATTTTTCACAAAATATCGCTGCCGCGACTCAAATAAATACTGCGGCAACCGTTTCAGCGATCCTTCTTTTGAAGTGACTCCAGTACTTTGTCCTGCAATGTGCATGACTCTGCTTTGCGGCACATACCAGCACTGCCAGCCTGCCCGTTTGGCTTGCAGACAGAAATCTGTTTCTTCGTAGTAGAGAAAATATTCCTCGTCCATGAGGCCGATCGCTTCAAACACCTGGCGGCGAATCATCATGCTGGCTCCGGGTAGCCAATCGATCTGTTGCGGCTGGTCGGTCATGGTTTGGGCAACGACCCACTTCGACAATAGCTTTGAGACAATCCCTAACTTTAACCCAGCGTTTAACTCGCTCAGTATAGAGGGAAACCGAAAGGCGAACGGCCAGAGCGTTCCATCTGGCTCTTCAAAACTACTGCCGACAATGCCAACTTCTGGACGCGGTTCAATAAAATCCACTAATGCCTTGAGCGCACCCGGACGCATCTGCGTGTCTGGATTGAGCAAGAGACAGTAGGCGGGTGGATTTGCAGCTTGCAGCATGGGGCGAATCGCTAGATTATTGCCATAGGCATAGCCGCCATTATGGTCTGAAGGCAAGACTGAAACCCAATCCCAGCCCGCCTCTGCAATTGCCGAGCTAATGGTTTCAACTGAGCGATCGCCAGAAACATTATCGACCACCACCACGCGAGTTCCCGGCATCGATCGCACCTCGGTTTCCAGAGAATGCAAACAGTCGATCGTCAGTTGGGCGGTGCGGTAGTTGACGATGACGATCAGGACAGCAGTCTGTGCTAGCGAATCGTTCTCTACAGGGGATGGAACGGGAGTATTCATATCGGCAAAGGAATGATGCAGCATCATGAGTTAAATAGACAAGCAGAAATTAATGACACAGCTCTTTGGGTTATAGATCCCCGGATTCTCCCAGAATCCCTACCGTGTACACACAGGCCTTGCTCAACCTTAAAATCCTGCATTTGCCCCCTAAATCCCCCAACTTTGGGGGACTTTCAATCCGGTCTTACGTTTCAAAGTCCCCCAGAATTGGGGGATTTAGGGGGCTAGACAATGGTTAGCGATCGAGCAGCCACTTGTGTATACACGGTAGCCCAGAATCCGGGGATCTGAGATCAACAGGTTTTTATGTACCCTTATTCAACGCCTCATCAATGTAAGCCTGAATTTTTTCAGCCAGTATCTGTACATTAGGTTCTTGCAGCATACTGGAGTGCCCGCCCGGAATATCATGCACTTGCAATTTCTGAGTGACTCGCTGATCCCATCCTAGATTCGGATCGCTGTAAAGTTCAACATAGGGAGTATCGTCAATCAAAGTTCCATCAAACGCGCTGCTTTTCTGAGTGGCTCGGAACAGCAGCAGTTCACCCGCCAATTTGCCCTGTGGTGCATAGTCTTGTTGTGCCCAGAGCAGCACTTGCCGAACCGGAATGCCCTGCAAAGAGACGGGTATAGGCAATCCTTGATCCAGATGGTGTCTTAACTGCTTCAGACGAGTGCGATCGCGCATCCCTTTCCATCGCTTCTGAGATTCATACGCCACCAAATTTGTTGCCTTTCGGGTCACTTGACTGAGGATGGAACAGAGCCGCTGGTGGGGCTTAAGCTGATCAGTGCCGCTCATCACTTGCGAAAAGCTGCTGAGGCGCTGATTTGCCACATATCCGGTGCGTTGGGCGGCTTCGACATCGGCTGCATCAATAATCGCAACCATCGCAACCGATTCCCCTTGGCTTTGAAGTCGCAAAGCAATCTCAAACGCTAATATGCCGCCAACACACATTCCCCCCAGCAAATAAGGGCCTTGGGGTTGCACCTGACGAATTTTCTCAATGTAATACTCTACGACATCTGAGATCCGCGTATGGCAGATCGGACAACCATTGGCGCTGTAAGGCTGAATCCCATAAACAGTCATCGCTGGATCGAGCGCATATGCCAAAGAGCGATAGAGCAAAGTTTCACCATCGCCATCGTGGATCAAGAAGACAGGCGGTTTTGCTGATCCTGCCTTGCCTCTTTTGAGCAGCACCAGCGAATCTTGCACATGCGTCTGGTCGGCTTGGAGGATGGCGGCAAGCTGCTCGATCGTCGGGGCAGACAAGAGGGTACTGAGCGGGAGCGATCGCCCCAACTGCTTTTCAATCTCCGCAAACATCTGCACCGCCAGCAGCGAATCGCCGCCTAGCTCAAAGAAATCATTCTGCACGCCGATCGGCTCAATTCCCAGGATGGCTTCCCAGATTTCCACGAGCTGCTGTTCCGACTCATTGCGAGCGGGAACTACCGTTTTCAGCCCCACCAAATTCTCAGCGGTAGGCATCGGTAAGGCGCGGCGATCGACTTTCTGATTTGGGTTGAGCGGCATTGCCTCCAGCACTATGAACGCAGCAGGCACCATATAGTCTGGTAGTTTGGCTTGAAGAAAGTGATAAATCTCTTCGATCGCGGGGTCTTGCTCTAAGTCCTGCACTTGATCCAACACGACATAAGCCACTAGCTTTTTGTCGCCGCTGCCAAATTCACGCGCTACCACGATGCCTTCCCGCACGCCCGGAACCTGTCGCAGGGTCGCCTCAATGTCGCCTAGCTCAATCCGAATCCCGCGCAGCTTGATCTGAAAATCGGCGCGTCCGACAAATTCCAGATTGCCATCCGCTCCAAACCGCCCCAGATCTCCAGTCCGATAAAACCGTTGTCCGTCGATCGCGACAAACTTCTCTTGGGTTAAATCTTCCCGACCGAGATAGCCCTTGGTCACGCCTGCACCGCCGACATAGATCTCGCCCAGCACGCCGATCGGCACTAAGTTTTGGTGAGCATCATACAGCCGGATAGAGACATTATTGAAAGGTCTACCGATTCGACTTTTGGTGAGCGTTTGATCTCTGGAAACTGGATAAGTGGCACAGAGAGAGCTGACTTCGCTGCAACCATACAGAACTGCGACGTTGGCGTTTGGAAAGACGCGCTTCATCTCTTCCAGCAGATCCGGAGAAACGGTATCGCCTCCGGTAAAAACATGCTTAACTCCTTGGAATTTTTGCAGGTCTATTTCATTCTCTTGGATGTAATTCACCAGTTTTTGCATCAAGCTCGGAACCGTGTGGAGCATGGTCAGATGTTCCAAGGTTTGCGTCATCTGAGCAAAATCTAAAACATGCGATCGCTCCAGAATCACCAGCGTTCCCCCTGCTGCGAGCGGGGATAATTGCTCAAAAATGGAAATGCTAAAGGTCGAACGAGCGATCGAGGGCATCACATCCTCAGCGTTAAAGCCAAGCCGCTCCTGAGTCGCCAGAATATAGTTGACCAAATTGCGGTGGCTTGCCATCACGCCTTTGGGCTTGCCAGTTGTCCCAGAGGTGTAAATAATGTAAGCCGTTTGATTCAGAGAAATTTCGGGTTCAGGATTGTGTGTCGGCAACATATCGACAATTGCCCAGTCTTGATCCAGGCAAAGCGTATGTTCTGCGATCGCAGGTAAGCTCGATCGCAGGGGCGCTTGCGTCAGCAGCACTTTTGCCTGCGTATCTGCCAAAATCGAAGTCAAGCGATCGAACGGATGCGCTGGATCGATCGGCGTATAAACTCCGCCCGCTTTGAGCACGCCTAGCAAACTGACTGCCAGTTCTAGTGAAGGTTGCAGACAAACCGCAACCCGAACCTCTGC
>JBBSFA010000206.1:0-6095 GCA_038239185.1 Elainellales cyanobacterium
ATCGATGGAACGAGGTGCAATTTTCGATCGAGACTGCATACTCAAAACTTTGCCCTTCAAAACTTTGCCTTAATCTCTCAGCCAGTGTGTCATGAATTCCTTGCAATTGGGTAATTCTGCTACACAAACTCAAAGTTTTTGGCTTTACCTTAGATTGGGGGTAAGGTCACCCTATAGCTGTTTTGCTTAACATATGTACATAAACAGCGTACACAAACAGCAACTTAACTTCATAGTAGCTCTAGACCGATCGCTGAAACATTGAACCGCAATAGGAGAATAGTGGATGGATTGTAGCCATATTCAGTTCTGCATACGAGACGAAACCTCTAGCCCAGCCTCTCGCGAGATTGACTTGCAGCAGCTTCAGGCGCTCTTTCAACAAACTGCTTTTTGGGCAGGCGATCGCCGCATCGAAGACTGGGCAGTGGCAATCCGCAACAGCAAGCCCGTGGTTAGCGTCTGGGATGGCGATCGGCTGATTGGCTTTGCCCGCGCCACCTCAGATGGCATCTATCGCGCCACGATTTGGGATGTGGCAATTCATCCGGACTATCAGGGCGCTGGGCTGGGGCGAAAGCTGGTAGAGACGGTGCTAATGCATCCGCATGTAAATCGCGTCGAGCGCGTTTACCTGATGACCACGCACCAGCAGAGTTTTTACGAGCGCATCGGCTTTGAGTGCAACTCGACCACGACGATGGTGCTGCACAACCAGCCCGTTTCACAAGAAGGATTGGCGATCGCCGCTCAGCTTTCTCAATAGCAAAAAGCGGGGTTCGGATATCGTCCGAACTCCGTTTACTCAGGTTCAACGCCGACCCATCCACTGCTGTACCCGAATCCGGGTTGAGATATAGAGCGGAAGCTGATAATGCTCGGCTAGGAGCCAGCTCACCATCAGAAAATGAACTCCGAACACACAGCCGATCCACACTCGCGAAAACCAGGACAGCGTACTTCCAGGCAGCGGCGGAAACAGATGAGCCGAGAGCCAAACGATCGAAGCAGGCAGCGTAATCAGCGTGGCGCTAATGATCCAAACTACAATGCTGAGACTGGGCGAATCGCGATAGACGGACTGCCAGTTTCGCCCGTTCCAGCGCCAAGACATCGGCTGAGAGCTATCGACCACCTGAATCGATTGAGTGGCTAGATTTGCCGTAAAAATATGGCGGCAAAAGTCACAGGCAAACGCATCCATTAAGGTTAGCCCTGAGATGTGACCATGCCGACAAACAGGGCAGATATAGCTTTCCTGATAGCTTAAGGCAGCGGGTTCTGCGATCGCACTGGGCTTTACTTTGGGGCGGTTCATAGCTTTCTGAGCTTATCTGGGTGGTTGAGGGCGTGGCATTCGGGCAATCGTTTCCTCTACGCAGCGCCAAATTCTGCCTGTAGAGCCTCGTCGTAGTCATCGGCAACAGTTGCCACGATCGTAATATTGCGCGAAACCTCAGCCGGGGACAACTCTGCTAGGGTTCGCTTGGCGCAGACTACGACCTGGTTATCGACGACCGCAAACTTAGACTCAAACGTGCTGCTCCAGTTCAGCTCCATCAGCTTTCGCAGCAGTCCAGGTTCATTGTTGACAGGCAGCTTGATCACCGCCGCCCAAACGGTCAATTCATCTTCTTCGCCTTCGCCTGGAAGCTGAACGAATACCTCAACGCTGCCATACTTGAACTTCCAAACATAGCTGTTGTTTGTGTTGCTCACCATCGCGCTTTGGTCTTCTTGCAGACTGGCGATCACGGTTTCAATAATCTCGACATAGTTGAGCGACAGTTCGCGATCGCTACTGGGATTAGCGGCGGGTTCAATGTCCATTTCGTAGGCGCTCATAAGTCCTCAGCGTAATTTTTTGCGGGTAAGTGGCTTGTCCTCCCCAACTTTAGCCTTTTGATTAGCGATCGGGCGATCGTGGCGCAATTTTCTTTGAATTTGGTCATTCCTGTCGCTGCTGCTTCTCTTTCAGCTTCAGCAGAATCTCGGCGTGGACTTCGCGGGTAATGGGGTAAAAGTAAGCCAGCACTAAGCCCAGAATCAGGGCGACCGTGGGGATAGGACCGATCGCCAACCGAATCGCCAGCAGGGCGCTTTCGGGCTGAACCGGGCTAGCTTGCCCTGCCGAACTTGCCAAAAAGCCAGCGGCGCTCAGGGCTTGCCCCAGCACAAACAAACCCACGGCTAAGCCGATCTTTTGCAGCAGCACCATAAAGGCATAGAAAACGCCCTCGCGACGCATCCCGGTATTGAGTTCGTCTAGCTCAATCACATCGGGAATCATTGACCAGGGAATCAGATAAGCCGTTGAAACGCCAATTCCTGCCATAAAAGCCAAGGGATACATCAATGCCGCTTGATTCGGCTGCAAGAAGAACAATCCAGCTTGGGCAATAATCCAGATTCCCATGCCCATAAAATACACGGCTTTTTTGCCAAACCTGGCGCTGACGCGACTCCAAACGAACAGCATCAGCAAAGCCGTACCCTGCACCACCAAAGCCACTAGCGTAAACGTTCCCGCCGATAGCCTCATCCAGTTGACTACAAAGTAAGGCAGGACGGCTGCCGTCACCTGCACCCCCAGCCAGGAAAACAGATAAATCCCAATCACAAACAGGAAAGGGCGGTTGCTAAACACGATCCGCAACTGCGCCGGAAACGGCAGCGACTCCGATGCATCGCCCGTGCTGACAATGCGATTGGCAACGGCTCGACTGCGATCGCGCGTGCCAAACACACACCAGTACAGCGGCAGCGTGGACAAAACGGCGCAGATACCGCCCAGCCAGAGGTACTGCTGCTGCGGATCTTTGATTGTGCTAAAAATGATTTGCGCCAGAATCAGCGAGAAAATACTGCCGCCGATCGAGAAGGCAAACCGATAGCTGTTCAGCCCCGTGCGTTCGTTGTAGTCCTGCGTCAGCTCTGGAGTCAGTGCCGTGTAGGGCAAGTTGACCATTGTATAGGACATGTTGAACAGGATTGCCACGACCACGTAGTACCAGAACAGCCCCCACTGATTGGAGTCCCCATTGCCAAAGTGCGGCACGATCCACTGCAAGAAAAACGTGATGCCAAAGGGAATTGCGCCCCACAGAATCCAGGGATAGCGCCGTCCCCATTTAGCAGACTGGGTGCGATCGCTCAGCATTCCCACGATCGGGTCGTTGACTGCATCCCAAATTTTGCCAATCATCAGGATGCTGCCCGCCAAGCCTGCGTTTAACCCTGCCACGCTGGTAAAGAAGAACAGCAGAAAAAAGGCCAGAACATTGGCTGTAATTGCCGGACCCAAATCGCCCGCCCCGAATGCCAGCTTTGTGCTGAGATTCATCGGCTCGATCGATCGCGATGCAGGCTGAGGAGAAGAAGTCATAGGAGGCAGACAAAAATAGAGAGTGAAATAGGCTGCCTTTTATCTTGGCTCATGAACTGGGCGATCGAATGTTAAGAATCAGTCTTTGTTAAGAATCAGCCTTACTCTAAAATAGATTCTTTACCCCATAACATTTCCCCAACATAAGGAGCCACTCGCAATGGCATCACCGAAAGTTAAATCGCTGATGCAGGTAATTCGGAAAGCTGGTCTGACTCGATCGGAACTGCGTGAACTGGAAGAAGAAATTTTTCGGATTCAGTCGCATGGCGTTGCGGTAGGGCAGGTCGTCCAAGACTTGCCGCCCAAACTCCCCAAAGAGGCTGAGGCGCTCAATCGGGCGATTTGTCTCTTGGGCAACCGCATGATGGCGGATCTGAAAGGTAAGGGACACCAAGAACTGACTAACCTGCTCGGCGTTTATCCATCGCTAGAACAAGCTAGCGCCTGGAAGCAATCGCTCACCAAACAATATCGAGAGATGACGGCTTCCACCGATCCCTCGCAAAAGTCGATCGCCCCTGCGGCAAAATCCACTGCCCCTGCGGCAAAATCTACTGTCCCTGCGGCTAAATCCATCGATAAGACCGAGAAGAAAAAGAAAGCTAAGCTTTCGGTTCAACAACGGTTTGAACAATTTAACGAAGAAGCTGATTTTCTCGATCGAATTGGGTTAGGACATTTGGCAGCCAAGATAAACGTTTCTGATCTCAATGATTAAGCCGATCTTTAAAGATTAAGCTGAGCAAAAAGCGGCATTTCTTCAACCAAGAAATGCCGCCTTTTGCTCAATCAAAAGTTAAACGGGGTTCACACGCAAGCCTTAGATTAACTCTTTACGGTTTGGGGCTGATTTCTCTTGCCATGTCCAAAAATGAGTCTGGATTCGCATCAGATTCGATCGCCTTGGAATTTACTTCTTTCGCTTCGGGCACGGCTTGATTAGGCGCAGTTGCCGCCTGTGCAGCTTTACTTCCTGCTTCAGTTTTATCAATTTCAGCTACAGCAAACTCTTTGGAGCGTTCGTAATCGCTTTCAACGTCTACTTTAGGCTGTTTCTGCTCACCTGTAGCAATGTCTTCAGAAACCTGCTTGGCATCGAAGCTAGTTTCTGCATCACCCGTATTTTTATCTAAACTTGCCATGATAAATTCCTCGCTTATTCAAATTGATGAACCCATCGTATAGAGGAATACTGAATTATTAGACCCTCTGAGGACAGATCCGAACTCTCTTGCTTATGGGAGATTTGCTTCTGAATCCAAGCTGTTAAACCTATAGTCAGCAAAATCTAAGAAATTTGGACAAATTTAGGACAAAATTATGGCTTCTGACCACACCATTTCTCAAGTTTTTTCCCAATCAGAACAGAGCGCTTCTGAAGGTTATTCGGCGCTTGGAGCTGATGAAAAATTAGCTTTGCTTTATTACATTTACAAAGAAATGGGCAAATCGATTACACCTGCGGCACCGAGTGCGGCTGAGCCGGAGTTAGCGCCGATGCTGTTAGGAGACTTCTATCAGCTATCGGGTGACGATCAGCTCGATGTAATGCGGCAGATTGCCAACGGCGAAGATAGCGAATACTCCCGTGCTTATGGGGCGCTGACCGAAAATAACCAGCTTTTAGTCTGGTTTGCCTGGGCGCAAGGAATGGGCAAAACCGTTGTGGATATGCCGGGAAATTACAAGCCTGCTAAGTCAACCAATGACGCGCTTGCTCAGATCAAAAAGCTGGAATTTCAGGAGCAGATTTCCGTGCTGCGCGAGATCGCTAGCAAAATGGGTCACAGCGCCAATCAAGCCAGCCCCATGCAGACAGAGACGGGCAAAACAGCTAGCCTCTAGTAGTTTAATCAGCTAATCAGCCGATCGCAATCAGTTCGCAAGATCAGTTTGCAAAAGTACGTGGCGCTTTTGCAAACTGATTTTTAGGTTTTGCAGCTCAGAAGAAAACTGAACTACCAGATTTGTCGAAATCCAACCGCCCGTAGCCTAAGAACTGCCCATAGGCATTGTCTCCAGCGGGGTACGCCGTGACCCCAAACAGATAAATTCCATCCTCTAGGGGATTCCGGACTGGACGCAGCCCGATCGTCACAGTCTGCCCAGGTCGCACGGGTGGATCAAGGGTAACTGAAGTGGTCTGGCTCTCGCGATCGAATGTTGTTTCACCCACGGGTATCTCAGCTTGGCGATCGTGCCTTGTACCCAGATATGCCTTAGTTGCGTCGGTGCGATACTGGACAAGCTGGGTCACACTAGACCCGCCCTTTTGGGTAAGCGTGACGCGCTGCAACGGTTCTCCAGCATCGGCGGGAACGCTGAGCGTAAAATAGTGGATGGCGCTAGAGGTTCCAGTCTGACGCACCGTTGTCGATACATCTCCCAGAGTGGGGGGATGTGCAAAATAAGATTGACCTCGTAGCTGTACGGCTTGCCCGATCTGGTTCGGCAAGATAGCGATCGCTCCTAGCCCAAGCCCAACAGCAAGCCCTAGTCCTAATCCGCGACGCATGGCTTTAAGTCCCAAGTTTCGGTTGACTCTTTCATCGTAGCGATCGCCACAGGCTTTGGGCTAGATTACAGAGAGGGATTTGCTGGATCAACTCTGGTACAGCGAATACAGCCCCACCAGAGTTGATCCAACCTACGCTAAATTTAGTACTGAATTTGCAGTGTCACCGAGGCTTGGACTTCCTGCTCACCG
>JBBSFA010000207.1:0-6076 GCA_038239185.1 Elainellales cyanobacterium
ATAGTGAGACAAGACAAACAATCGAGGCTGAGCGGAATTCTGCTCAGCCTCGATTGTTTTAGGCTGAATCGCCCCACTCTCGCAGCGCGATCGCCACACCCTGTTGCAAAGCCTCACTCCCCTGATTCAGATCAGCTAGCTGCTGCAATCTCTCATAGGCAACCTGGGGCGCTAGCTGCTTGAGCGCGGCGATCGCATGAAACCGGACGCTCACATTACTATCCCCTAGCAGTTGGATCAGCGGATCGATCGCCTGCATTTGTTCAAGCTGTCCCAGGCTGAGGGCGATCGCCTGCTTGCCGCGCGGAGTTTGAGCGATCGGGCGATTAGCTTGGAGCAGTTGAAGCAGGATGGCGGCAGATAGATCTTTGGCAGACTCGACTCGCCCCAAAGCCGCGATCGCTTCATCGGCAGCAGTCGGATCAGGATCGGCACAGAGAAACCTAGCTAAGCCATCTAGACCGATCGGCGTGTTGATCCAGGCGATCGAGCGAATACTCTCAACTTGCAAAGCCAGCGGCGTGTGGGGCGATCGCAGCACTTCCAGAAGCAGGGTAACCGCTTCGGGCGTTTTGATCCGTCCTAGGGCGATCGCGGTTTGCCGACAAACTTCCAAGTTGAGATCCCAGAGGCAAGGGTGGAGATGTTGGATCAGGGCGACTTTGTCATGCAGGTCGGCTTGCAGTCCCAGGGCAATAATGGCAGCCCGACGAACTGCCGCGATCGGGCTGTTGCAGGCGTTGAGCAGGGCAGCCGAAATGTCAGGATGACGGAAGTTGCTCAGGGCATCGATGGTTTCGACCTGTAGGGAAGGCGGAGCAGCATTGACGGCGGTCAGCAGCGGCGGAATAATATCGGGATGGCGAATTTGGGTCAAGGCTTGAACGGCAAGGACGTAAGTCGAATCCTGGTCGAGCAGGGTGCAGAGCGGGACGATCGCCTTAGCTCCCATGCCTGCTACAGCCGTTGCTGCCATGCCTGCAATTTCTTCATTGTCGGTTGTGCGGATCAGTTCCACTAAGGCATTGAGCGCAGCCGAATGATCAAACTCGCCTAAGATGCGGGCAATAAACCAGGTGAGTTCCCAATCATCGTCTAAGCTCGTCTCTTGCAGAAACGCCAGGAGCGGCTCGATCGCCGTTTCACCCAAGGCAGAGATTCGTTTAGCCGCCTCCCAGCGTTGCTGAAAGTCACCCGATCGCAGCTCGACTAAAGCCGAGGTCACAGCATCAGCGATCGGGTTAGGGTCAGGGCGATCGGGCATCAAGGTTGGGTAAAAACTTTGAGGAACTGCATAACTCTATTGCCGAGTTTACTTCGATTTGAAAGCATTGCAACCGTTCTTTAGCCCCCAACAGCAAAGACCTCCCGATCGGGGAGGCTTTGCTGTTCACTTTAGTTAGGACTATTCTGCCGAAGCACGAGCGGCAGCGGCTTCGTCTGGATGAATACCCAGGCGGCTCAGGTTGATCCGTCCGCGACCATCAACCTCGCGGATTTTGACCACCACCTCATCGCCAAGTGCCACTTCGTCTTCCACCTTACCCACGCGATAGTCCGCAAGCTGCGAGATGTGAATCATCCCCTCTTTGCCAGGGAGGAACTCGACAAACGCGCCGATCGGAATAATCCGCGTGACTTTGCCGACATAGACATCGCCAGCGCTGAGCTTGCGGGTCATGCCTTCGATAATGGCTCTCGCCTGCTTGGCTTTGTTGCCGTCGATCGCGGAGATCGTCACCGTTCCATCATCTTCGATATCTACCTTCGCGCCAGTTTGCTCAGTAATCCCTTTAATCGTCTTACCGCCAGGTCCAATCACTAAGCCGATCATGTCGGAGTCGATTTTGATCGTCAGCAAGCGCGGCGCATAGGGCGACATTTCCTCTCGCGGCTTGTCGATCGTCGCTAGCATTTTGTCTAGAATGTGCATCCGGGCAGGACGAGCCTGTAGGATTGCCTCTTTGATCACCTCCATCGGCAGTCCGGTGATCTTCATGTCCATTTGCAAAGCCGTAATGCCTGTCTCGGTGCCAGCCACCTTAAAGTCCATGTCGCCCAGGAAGTCTTCGATGCCCTGGATATCCGTCAGAATGCGAACTTCATCGCCTTCCTTGATCAGACCCATTGCCGCACCGCTGACGGGTTTAGAGATCGGCACCCCGGCATCCAACACCGCCAGCGTGGAGCCGAGACCGAACCCATTGAAGTGGAACCGTTGGACGAGAGCACTTCTGAAACGACCCGCAGCACATAGGGAAATTCGGACTTGGGCGGCAGCACCGGGATCAAAGCTCGCTCTGCCAAAGCCCCGTGACCGACTTCCCGCCGACCGGGCGATCGCATGGGTCTAGTTTCACCAACCGAATAAGGCGGGAAATTGTAGTGGTGCATATAGCGCTTGTCTTCGTCGGGATGCAGATCATCCATATCTTGCGCGTCGCCCGGTGTGCCCAATGTCGCCACTGATAGCACCTGCGTTAAGCCCCGCTGAAACAAGCCGCTGCCATGCACACGCGAAGGCAAAACGCCCGTACGGCAGGAGATCGGACGCACCTCGTTGAGCTTACGACCGTCTACCCGAACGCCATCTTCCAAGATCTGCTTCCGCATCAGCTTCTTGGTGATGTCCTTGAAGGTGTTGCCTAGCGCTTTGGCGTTCGCCGCCGATGCCTGCCGGACTGAATCGTCTTCGGGCAGTTCTGCGATCGCCTCAACCACCGTTTTCTTCACTTCATCCAATGCCTGATCGCGTTCGGCTTTGCCAAACTCGAAGCGGCTGAGGATTTGCTTCACGGAGTCCGTCACCCGTTCACTAATGAAGTTTTCCAAGGTCTGATCGACTTCAGGCGGTTCCGCATGGACAATCTCAATGCCTAGCTCGGCAATCAAATCGCGCTGGGCTTGGATCAAGTCGCAAACCACTTCGTAGCCAAACTCGATCGCTTCGATCACATCTTGCTCTGGCAACTGACTGGCTCCGGCTTCTACCATGATCACGCCATCTGGAGAGCCTGCGATGACAAGATCTAGATCCCCGATCTCAATTTCGCTGTAGGTTGGGTTGATGATGAAATCATCGCCAATCAAGCCGACGCGCACGGCAGCCATAGGACCATTAAACGGAATTTGAGCCAGCAGCGTGGCGATCGAAGCCCCGGTCACTGCCAGCACATCCGGCGGCACTTTCTCATCCATCGACAGCGTGGTGGCGACGATCTGAATGTCATCGCGCAGCCAGCTTGGAAAGAGCGGACGCATGGGGCGATCGATCAACCGACTCACGAGCGTAGCGCGCTCTGGAGGACGACCTTCTCGCCGCAAAAAGCCGCCCGGAATTCGTCCGGCGGCATAAAGTCTTTCTTCGTAATCTACTAGCAACGGCAAGAAATCAATCCCTTCTCGCCCAGCGGCTCGCGTTGCCGTCACCAAAACTGCTGTATCGCCCGATTGAATCAAGACTGAACCACCTGCTTGGGGTGCAAGTAAACCCACTTTTAGCCTAATATCCCGTCCATCGAAGGATATTGACTTATCTATTTCGCTGATCATGTAGCGCTAGTCCTTAGTTAGATTCCTCTTTTTTTCTTCTAGAGGCAATCGTAACACTGATATTTGAAGACCGACCTGCAAACGCCGATCGATTCCGTTGTCCACCGCTATTTTTACGTTTTTTCAGCAAAGTTCACAACAGTTAATCATGCTTTGATAACAAATTTGCAAAAAAATCCCAGCCAACGCTGGGAATGGGGGTATTAAAAGAATCGCTTTGCGATTGGCGACTATCGCCCCTTAAAGGAATTCAACCACTCGCGCACTTGTTCTCCGGCAACATCGCGTCCACCCAAGCCAAAGGCGATCGCAATCGCAACGGCGATCGCGCCAAGCAGTAGCCCAAACGCCAGGTTCACAATGCTGCTGGCAATGCCCATCTGCTGAAGCGCCATGGCGGTGACAAAGGCGATGATGGCGATTCGCGCCGTTTGACCAAGTACGCGGGATTGACCGCTGCCAGAAGTTGAGATCAACTGGAAGGCAAGATTTGCCAGATACAAGCCAATGCCAAAGATGACAACGCCTACGAGAACGCGAGCGGCAACTGCCAAGATGCCATTGACAATGGTCGTCAGCACGGGTAGACCAATGACTTCTGTGGCGGCAACTGCCCCAAACAAAACAATGCCGACTAGCACCACAATTCCGACAATTTCAGACGGGGTGCGGCTAGGCAGCGCTGGAGTCAGCGCTTGGCGCGTCGTCACAGGCTGATCAGTCAGAATATCCTCTGGAAAAGGCGGCGCAGTTGGGACAGTCGGCGGAACGCTGGATAGCCCGCTGGATAACCCTAAGTGGCGGAAGATATCGTTGAAGCCAATGCTGGTCAGAATGTTGGCAACCAGATCCGCAATAAACCGACCAATCACGTAAAACACCACCAAGAGCAACGCTGCCGTGAAGATCTGCGGCAATGTCGTCAAGATCTGCTGGAGCATCTGCGTCGCAGGAGCCGAAATCGCCGCAATATCCAGCGCATTCAGGGCTGCGATCGCAGTCGGAATCAGCACCAGCACATAGACGATCGTGCCAATCAGCGACGAGAGCGACAAACCGCCTGCGGTGCGGGTTAGCCCCACGCGCGTACCGATGCGATCGGTGCCGACTGCTGCCAGCAGGTTTGTAACGATGCCGCGCACCACTCGCGCAATCAGCCAGCCCACGCCGCCGATGATCACAGCAGTAATGATCTTGGGCAGGGCAGACAAGATCTGATCCAGCAGATTTTGCACCGGAGCCAAAGGTCCTTGGAGCTGCAACACATCCAGAACGAGCGGCAAGAAGAACAGCAGCACGAACCAGTAGAGCGCATTGCCCAGCGTTTCGTTGAGTGAAAACGAACTGGCGGCTGGGTCATCGGTTTGAGCCGCGAGGCGATCGTCTAAATTAAACCGGGCTAAGCCTCTGGTCAACACCAGCTTCGAGAGCGTTGCCACCAGCCAAGCGATCACCATCAGCACGATCGCACCGCCCACGCGCGGCAGGTAAGCAAAAATCTGTTGCAAGAAGCTGTTCAGCGGAGCCGAAACGCTTTCGAGCTGAAGCGCATTGAAAAAGGCCACGATCGCGAAGATCAGGATGATCCAGAACACTACGTTCGAGATCCACTTTTCGATCGGGGGTGCTTCCGAACCCGGCTGACCGGATGCGATCCAGCTTACTAGACGATTGTCAATATTTGTACGGTTTAGCAATCCCCTGACAATGGCTTTCGCAATCAGCGCAACCACAAAGCCCAAGACCAGCAGGACAAGCGCCCCTAGGAATCTTGGCAGAGAGGTGGCAAGCTGGTCGAAAAAGCCAGGAGGCACTAGCTGGACATTAGCTGGGACTCCGGGAGCGGGAGCCGCCTGCGCCAGCCAGAAGTTCATCACAGGGATGCACCAAAAGTCATTCATATTCCTGTTCCAGTGCGATGAAAGAATTTAGCTTATTGAAGAATATTAGATGAATTTCGCGATTTTTTTCGGTTTTCAGCGACACTGAACTCAAATCTACCGGATTGAAGCCTCTGCCCGAAAGCATAGAAGCGATCGCTTAAACACCGCTCAGATTATGCCGTTCTAGGTAAAACCGCTTCCGCCTTTGTGCATAGATTTCTGGCAAAAGCCAGTTTGTGACAGGCGCAATGTATCAAACTATACAAAATTGAAGCAAACCACCACATCTTTGGGTGAGCCAATCAGTCGCCCTAGTTTTTGGTGACAGGCTTCTGCTTCGCTGCGGGTGTTAAAGCGATCGATGAATTTACGCCCACCGTCGGGCGTATAGAACCATACTGATCATATAAGATATGTCCTAGCTTAGTAGCATAGAAATTATGAGTCCACAGGAACGCAATCAAATCACCGTCACGCTGAGCGATCGAGCGATGGAGGAATATCGCCTTGTGGCGAAGTGGTTGAATATGCCTGTGGCTACTTGGAAAATCAGTAATCTGAATTTGATCAAAATTACTGGAGGTCAGTATGGTCTTTACAACTGAGGATCTGCGAAAGTTTCAGACTGAGCATCCGGATTG
>JBBSFA010000208.1:0-6067 GCA_038239185.1 Elainellales cyanobacterium
CGTTTGGGCTGCCCAAAGCTGACTGCGATCGGGCGTGCTTTCAATCAGACTTGCCGCATTTACTACTTTAATCGTGTCTTTGACGGGGACAGCGGCAATCAGTCCCGTACAGTCGGCAAGGGCAGCAGCACAGCGATCGAACAAATCAGGGGTAGCCAGACAGCGCGCTCCATCGTGAATCAAAACGCGATCGATGCCTGGCGGCAGACCTTTCAAGCCACAGTAAACCGATTCTTGGCGAGTGGAGCCTCCCTGAATAAACTGCACCGACTCCAGCAGATCCAGCCCTGCCACGACTGCCTTAAAATCTTCCCAGTCGTGGGGTTGCCCAATGATGCCGATCCCGGCGATCGAGCGAGACTGTTTGGCGGCAAGCAATGTCCAAGCAATCAAAGGTTTTCCTAAAAGCGGCAGCAGCAGTTTGTTGCGATCGCTGCCCATCCGTCGCCCCGATCCGGCTGCTGGAATGAGTAAGTACACGGCTTCCCCTGGCGCATGAATGAACTGTAGTCGCCACTCTACCGTACAAGTTGTCTCCAGATAAACAGCAATCGAGCAGGTTGCCTAGAGTTCGATCGGCGCTTCGATCCCCAACTCTGCCAGCAGCGATCGCATCACTCTCTGCACAATCCAGATCAGCCCCAGTCGAGTTTGAGCCAGCGGCAAATCGGTTCGTTCGTCTCCCCAAATCCGACAGGCAGCATGAAAGGACTGGAAGTTGTGACTCAGGGCTTGCGCCAGCTTGCGATCGCTCTGTGCTGAAGCGTTGAGCTGATCCAACGTACTGACAAGCTGCGAGATCAACTGCTGCTCCGTTGGGTGCTGGCAGCGAAGCTGAGCCGATTCGGGGTGCAGCCAGGGAAAATCTGGAGCCGCCACAGATGCACCAGCGGCGAATTCAGGGCGATCGAGGCGAATGATCCCCGTCTGATTTGCCAGTCGCAGCAGCGAGCAGCAGCGAGCATGGGTGTGCAAAAGCGGGAATAACCTAGTAGAATTACGGATATTAAGCGCAGGGTTAATCACAGCCTGTGGGGAGGGATCAAGGCTCAATTGTGTAGAACTACTGAGACTGGTGGAATCACTGAGGGGCATTTGCGAACAAATTAGGCTTTGCAGCCAGATTGCTACACCCCGATCGCTGAGCTGTAGGTAGATCCAGCCAGGTTCAGCCGTCTGAACCGTGAAATTTTGCCAGATTTGAGGCCAAATTAGGTCTGAAGCCTCAGAGTTTTCCGAGGCTTGGGCAGTTGAGATTAGGTAATCTAGCTGCTCCGCAATCTCGCGGGCAATTTCTAAGGGAGCTTTGCCGATTTCTAGCCGCTGGGCTAGCCGAAAGGCGATCGCGGAAACGTATCGAATCGGCGCTGCCACTTTCAGGCGATTCAGGGGAATTTCGGGGGGGGCGATCGCCAAGTTATGAGAGGACAGAAGACAATGATTTGTTGAATCCGCTGACGATGCTGCTTTTGAGGCAGGTTGAAAAATCGGCGCTGACTGAAGCGCTACCTGAATTCTCTCGATCAATAGTGCTCGAAGTGACAACACGGATGGAATAGAAGGTGGAATATTCACTGAGAACTTTAGAACGCGCTGTCATCGGTTTTCGGGACTGATTCTGAATCATTCCAGGATCAATTTAAAGCGGAATGTAATTTAGAATACTTAGAATGAAATAATTTTTGCGAGTAGAATGAAGTTTTGAAGAAGCAGTCTGATTTTTAGTAGCTTTTTTTGGTTAGAAAGTTTTCAAAAAGTCAGCAGTCTACGTAATTCTCTCTACACCCTATAGGGAGTACAAGGCTAAGCTATGCTCACTCTGTGAGTTATTTAAGCTGCGGGAGTTAAGTTAAGCGCACTGAAGCATTGAATTTGCTCAGTGAAACCCATTAGAGTTGCCTTAAGTTTACTCAGTGAAACTGACTAACATAGTGTTCAACAACTTAAGCTGCTAAAAACTGAAGCTCCCGACACAGAGTTTCCCCGCTACTGATTTCAAGAGCTGCCCTTATGTTTTCAGCGTCATCACAATCCGACAGTGCTCGTCCTTTCCTCACCTGGCAAAGGATTTTAGATTGGGCACAAGAACATTACCGTTGCCGCACCTTTAGTAAAGATGAGAAAATCCCGACTCGCGCTGGATTGCTGTATTTAGTTCAGCGTGGAGCAGTGCGGTTAGTGGGGGAGGCGCAGGTCAGTGCGGCTCCATCCTCGCCGTCCCGCGCCCCTCGGATTAATTCCGAAGAGGCATTTCTAGGCTTTGTGGGAGCTGGTCAACCGTTTGAGATCGTGGCGCAGTCGCCTTTTATTTTGCAAGGCGTGGCTCATGTCGATCAAACCGCTGTGATCTGGCTATATTGGCATGATTTAGACAATTGGCCTCACTTCCGCCGAGAAGTGTTAGATGCCTTTCGCTATCAGCATCAGCGTAAACTGCTGTGGCTGAGCACCTTGGGGCAACGCCGGACGATCGATCGCCTCTTGGGTTTCCTCACGCTGCTGATCGAAGAGTTTGGCGAACCCTGCGAAGAGGGCTATTGCCTGTCCTGGTCGCTGACTCACGCGCAGATTGGCAGTGCGATCGGCTCCACCCGCGTTACCGTGACTCGTCTGATGGGCAAGCTGCGGCAGCGCGGACTGATTCGGACGTTTGGCGATAATCTACTGTGTTTACCCGCAGAGTCGATCGTGCGTCAGCCCAGTTTGCCAAGCCAAGATCAGCTAGCTTAGCCCTGCTCTTTTTCGCGGATTAATTCGTGAATAAGTTATCTGCTAGTCAGCTAGACTGGTAAAGATTTTTGTAGCGCTCTGCTTCAGATCTTGATGACATTCCGCAACCGGGCATCTAGTTAACATGGCACTGAGTCAACATGGCACTGAGTCAACATGGCACTGAGTCAACATTCGGGTTCGCAGCAGTCCAACCGCACCGTTGGACGGCGATATCAATCGCTAGTCGTGATGCTGATTGTCTCGATCTCTCTCATTGGTGGGATCGGGACTAGGCTTGCCTACCTCCAGTTGGTGCAGGGCGATCGCAACCGACAGTTGGCAGACAATAACCGGATTCGGCTGATTCCACGCCAGCCCGAAAGGGGCAAAATTCTCGATCATCGGGGTCGGATTCTGGCGGGCAGTCGGCTGTCTTACGCGGTGTTTCTGTGGCCGATCGCCAACTCAGAGGCAGAATGGACAAAAATTTTGCCTCACCTGGCTGAAATTCTGAATGTGCCGCGCCAAAAAATGCAGGATCGGCTGGAGCAAGCGGGCTATGGCTCACCGGAGCTGGTGCGGCTAGCGCGTGGCTTGAGTCCGGCACAGGTGACGGCATTGGCAGAGTTTAGCCAAGAGCTAAAAGGGGTTCAGGTCGAAGCGGAAGCGGTTCGCAACTATCCCTACGGCGATCTGGCGGCGCATGTCTTGGGCTACACGGGCGAGATGAACGACGAGGAGCTGAAAGCCCGCCAGAAAGATGGCTATCGGCTAGGCGATGTGATTGGGCAGATGGGCGTAGAGTCTGCTTTTGAGCGGCAGTTGCGCGGCGAGTGGGGCGGACAGCAGGTTGAAGTCGATGGCGCGGGGCGAGTGCTGCGGGTGCTGGGCGAAAAGCCAGCTAAAGCCGGAAATGATGTGCAACTGACGCTGGATCTAGATTTGCAGCGATCGGCAGAACGGGCATTGGGCAATCGCAAAGGGGCGATCGTGGCGATCGATCCGCGCAACGGGGCAGTTTTGGCAATGGTCAGCCGTCCTGCGTTTGACCCGAATTTGTTCTCCACCTACATTACAGATGCCCAGTGGCAGCAGCTCCAAAGCCAGCAGTTTCCGTTTGTCAACCGGGCTTTGCAAGGCTATCCGCCTGCCAGTACGTTCAAAATCTTGACCACGACGGCGGCATTGGAGTCGGGTAAATTTTCGCCGGGTACGGTGCTATCCACCTTCCCCTATCTGGAAGTGGGCGGCATTCAGTTTTGGGACTGGAACCGCGCCGGATTTGGTCCTTTAACATTTCCGGGGGCTTTGACTTGGAGTAGCGATACGTTTTTCTACCAGGTGGGGCTAGGCACGGGTGAAAAGAACCTGATTCAGTGGGCGAAGCGATTTGGCTTTGGGCAAAAGACTGGAATTGAGCTGGCGAGAGAAGAATCGCCTGGGTTAGTTCCTGATGAAGCCTGGAAGGAAGCCGAGCTGAAAGAACCCTGGTATGCAGGCGATACGGTGAATATGTCGATCGGGCAGGGCTATTTGCAGGTTTCGCCTTTGCAGGTGGCGATGATGTTTGCAGTGGCGGCAAACGGTGGCAACCGGGTGAAGCCGCATCTGCTGCTGAGCAATCAGGATGACAACCACTGGCGCACTCCGCTGAATCTGAAGCCTGAAACCGTTCAGGTCTTGCGAGAAGGCTTGCGAGGAGTTGTGGCAGGCGGGACAGGGCAAGCAGTGAATGCACCCGGACTGCCCGCACTGTCGGGTAAGAGCGGCACAGCCGAAGATCCGCCTCGCGAAACGCATACTTGGTTCGGAGCGTATGGTCCTTCTGATAAGCCTGAGATTATAGTGGTGGCATTTGGCGAAAACTCTGGCGGCGGCGGCGGCAGCATGGAGGCTCCACTGGTGCGTCAGGTGATGGAGACTTATTTCAAGGGAACGCAGGCAAAAGGCTCGGCGCAGCCAGTGAACGTGCCTACGGACTAAGCTTTATTTGCAAGTCAAACGCTCTATATGCAAGTCAAACGCTTTATATGCAAGTTAAACACTATCTGCACACAGCGCTTCTCATTTCTGATCTGGAACGATCGCAGCATTTTTACGGCACGGTGCTGGGCTTGGAAAAAATCGATCGCGTCCTAAAATACCCTGGAGCTTGGTATCAGCTCGGCGCAATTCAGATTCACCTAATTGTGCATCCGGGACTGGTACGATCGCTCGATAATCCCGACAAATGGGGACGCAATCCGCATCTGGCGATCGCGGTTGCTGATCTAGAAGCTGCCAAAGCCGAGCTGCAAGATCAGGGCTACGAGATGCAGCTCAGCGCCTCTGGTCGCGCCGCCTTGTTTACGCGAGATCCAGATGGTAATGTGATCGAGATTTCAGAGGGCTGAATGCAGGCTGAATCAAGCTCACGCCAAAAGCTGGAAATCTGATGCAGTCAGGGCTGGACTGCCTGCGATCGCGGCAAATTGTCCGCCTGTGCCAAATCCCGGTTTAGCGCGATCGCTGTTGTAGAACAGCTTGCCGTGGCTGTAGACAATCAGCGCTTTGCTGCGGCTAGCGGCTCGTTGGCTGTTCACCACTGCAAACGTCTGATTGTCTTCCAGCGCTTTAATTTTTTTCAAAGCCGTAAAGGTGGTTTTGTCGAGCAGAATCCGGTCATCGCCCGACCTGAAATCTTGAATCACATCTACACCGATCGCCTGCGCGGAAAACTTGCTGTTGGTGTCAAAGACAAACGCATCGCTGTCTTTACCGCCTGTCAGCAGATCTGTGCCCATGCCACCATACAGCCGATCGTTGCCTGTGCCGCCGAGCAAGCGATCGTTGCCATCGCCGCCATAGAGCCGATCGTTGCCTGCACCGCCGCTGAGTAAATCATCGCCCGCATCGCCGTAGAGTCGATCGTTGCCGTTGCCGCCACTGAGCGTATCGTTGCCTTCACCTGCATACAGCCAATCATCCCCTGCGCCGCCGCTGAGCGTATCGTTTCCGGCTTCGGCAAACAGGCGATCGCGTCCAGCATCTCCAGATAAGGTATCGTCGCCTTCGCCTGCGTAGAGGGCATCGTTGCCGCTGCCGCCCAATAGCTGATCGTTTTCGGCTTCGCCATACAGTTGGTCGTTGCCATTGCCACCCGCAAGGAGATCTGCACCGACCGCGCCATAGAGTTGATCGTTGCCGTTGCCGCCGTCTAGCGTATCGCTGCCCGATTCGCCGTAGAGTTGATCGTTGCCGTCGCTACCGCTGAGCGTATCGTTGCCCTCGCCGCCGCTGACCGTATCGCTACCTGCGCCACCGTCTAGGCGATCGTCGCCTGCTTCGCCCAAGAGCTGATCGTTGCCGTCGCCGC
>JBBSFA010000209.1:0-6060 GCA_038239185.1 Elainellales cyanobacterium
CAGCGCATATCCAAATTTTGTGTAGTACTGATAATTTGCCTCAAATTGCGCCACTAAGTAGTAACCCGCTAAGAGCAATAAAGGCAAAATGCTGGCAGCGATCGGCAGCAGCACGGCGCGTAGAAAAGATTTCCCTTGATGCCAGCGTTTCAGCAGGGCGTATCCCAAGACTGGGGCACAAACAATGATCACATAGGCGATCGCGATATAGCGGCTGAGCGTGGCACAGGCAGCAAGCGTGGAGGCAAGCATCAGCCAGGTTAACTTTTCAGATCGAATGAAGTTGAGGATCGCCAATGCCGCAGCGCCGACCCAAAAGGCAGCAGGCAAATCTAGCCAGTAAGCTCCCAGACCATAATTAACGCTGAGTAATCCTGGAATGGCGCAGAGTAAAATCGTGCTAGCTAGGGCATAAGCCAGACGAGAGCGCTGATAAATCGTCCATCCCAGCAGCACTAGAAAAACTAGAAGTGCAGGTAGCGCAGTTGCGATATATCCCAATTCATTTGCCAGTAATCCAGGGGCAAATAGAATCAGAGGAACAGTTCGCAGCGGAGATTTTGAATTAGTCAACCACTCCGTTAGCGCTAGCTCAAGCCGATGACTATGAGACAGGCTGGCAAATAACCTGACGTTCTGCCAGGAGTAAACGACGGGATCATAAAAATAAGGGTTGTGTTTGAAGTATGCGGTCTGAAGCCAGATGGCGATGCCTCCCAGAGCCAGCACTAGAGCACAGCTCACCAGGAAAAGCTTCAGCCAGATTGACCTGGGGACTTGTATATTCATCAATTTCTCCTCCACCACACCTGCTGACACCACACCTGCTGACACCACACCTGCTGACTTCACACCTGCTGGAAGTAGGGCTTGCCTCTCTTGCGTCGATGCCGCTGCAATTCGTCAAGCTCAACCAAACTTCGCTTTCAGATTTAGGATATACTACTTCGCCTGTGCGAACCGGATCATTTCAGTCAAAGAATCGGGAAAAACTCGACAGCCGTCGCCGCACCCGCCGATCGACCGTAGATTCCAGCGATCGCTTCAGCACTTTGATCTGCTCAGCCTGGTCGCGAATAAAATTTTGCTGATTCTTCGCCGTCGCCACAATTTTTTTCACCGCCTCGCGTTTGCTGCGGCGAATTTGCTGAATCCGCTGCTGTTGCTGTTGCTTGAGCTGCTCGATCTCATACTCTAGCTGCGAAATTTTTTGCACCTGCTCCTGAATGATTTGCAGCCGATCGCCTGCTGCCACGGTCAATTCTGCGATGCTCTGCTCCTTTTCCTGAATCGCAGCCTCTTTTTCCTGGATGTCAGTATTCTGCTGCTGCAAAAACGCCTCTTTCCCCTCAAGCTGCGGCAGCGCTCGCTCGAAATAGCGCAGCTTTTCTAAAACCACCAACCAGTCGATCGACTGCTGATGGGCATACTGCTGCATTGTCGCCTGAATTGCCATGGGGTAATAGATCATCACATCGTTGAAGACCATTACCTTATGCGCGCTGCTGAGGGCAAAAAGCTGTTTCAGAATCTGATCCAGGCTGGGCCATTGAGCTACCCGGTGCGGCGCGGGCGGCGTACAGAGAAACAGACGGGCATCGTCAATCAAGATCACGCTTTCGGGATTGAGAGAGCCGATCGCCGCTAGCTCCTCTAACAGCGGGCACTGCGATTCTTCCCCTGCCGTCTCATCTGCTACGCACCAGTGAGCATCCAGCCAATACAGCACCGATCGATCGCGCAAGGTGGGTCGCAGGCGGCTGAGGAATTGATCGGAGCGATCGTGATCAGTCTGCACAGTAGCCACGCCCTCAAACCGCTGAGTGGCTTTGAGGTAGTATTCTTCTGCCAGCTCCACGGTATAAATCTGCTCAAACAGGGGCAAGACTTGAGCAGTGCTCTCGCCCTCAAAAGTGCCTGTTTCCACGAAGATTGGCAGCGGAAGGACTTGCTTCAGATGAGCAACCAGATCTTTGTCGATCGAAAAACTGACTGCGCCCACAACCCCACCTCTTGTCGCTAAAAAGGCTACTCAGACAGCATCTATCTTACTCTGAGTTCAATCCGAGTAGGTCAGCCGCTGATTGATCACCGCACTACTCCGCTTCAGGTTGAACTCGGTTTCTGCCAGTTGCGCCAACTGTCCTTGCAGGGTCTCTGCCTGACGCTTCGCTTCGACTTTGCGCTGCAAGGCGGCTTTTGCCAAATCTTCCCGCCGTTTCTGCAATGCCAGTCGCGCTACCCGATCCCAGGTGATCACCTGATCTTGGGCTTTGCCGTATTGAGCTTGCAGGTCTGCCTGCGTTTTGGAAATATTGCCTAATGCCTGCCGCATCAAGGCGATCGCTCGGACTGGATCGCCATCCTCAGCGGCGGTGTCAATGGCGAGCCGATTTGCCAGCATCCCTAGCCTGCTTGGGTCTAATCCGTAGTTGAGCAACTGCTGACTGGTATTCTGTCCGGTTTTGCACCAGTTCGCAAAATGTTCGCAGTTGTTGGTCAACAGGTCATACTGGCGTTCGCCAATCCGACTCTCTGCCCGTTCTACTACGACATCTGGGATATAGGCGATCGGTGTCTTTTTGGTATAGATTGGGGTTCCTCTGGCAAACGTTTCCAGCGTCGTTCGCTCAATTACGGGTTCCCCATCGCCTTTGTAATAGTGAATCACGGTGCCATCGCCGCAGCTAATGCCGTGATGCTCGTAAACTGCGTCTAATACCATCAAGGGACGCATCGCGTAGATTTGATCGCCTTTTGCCATTACTCGCCGCAGAGAATAAAAAACGCTAAGAGTGCAGTAGATGTACTTAAAAATTCTAATCTGTCAATTTTCGATCGCCTTAAAAACGCTGAACTTTGCTCCCAGACGTGAATTCGTGTTGATCGCGTTAGAAGTCAGGGAACGATGGACATAACTGAGTGACTATCAAAACTTTACAGCTCAATGGCGAATATTGCGATTGCAAGGATGGGGTTGTCTATGCTAAGCCCTGAAATGAGGTTGGTTTGTCGGCTTGATCAAAGCCCTGGCTTCGACTGGGAACGGCAGCGGTTACAGGCGATACGAGACTTAGGCTTGCTTGAAACTGAGAGTATTGCGGTGTTTGAGGAGGCGACTCAAACGGCTGCACATTTTATGGAGATGCCGATTTGTATTTTAGGGGTGATCGATGGCGATCGCCACCTGTTTAAGTCTGCCGTGGGACTGTCGCGGATTGGGCTGATGAATGATCTCGCTGCCTCGCGTCAACTGCCGCGATCGGAGTCGTTTTGTAGCTGTGTGGTTGATAGTCAGAGCGTTGTGGCAATTCCCGATACCGCCTGTCCTGCCTTTGCCGATAGCCTCCTAGTACAACGCTATGGCATTCGCTCTTATTTGGGCGTGCCCTTGTTCACGGCGAATGGCGATTGCGTAGGCAGTCTAGCGGTGATGGGCTTGTCGGCGCGGCAGTTTACGCAAAAAGAAATAGAGCTAGTGCAGTTGACCGCCCGCTGGAGTATGAGCGAATTCGAGCGCAATCGGTTGCTAAAGCTCTCGAACGCAGAATCTGTGCCTGCGGCATCTGGCGGTTCTGCTTCGCTCAAATCTGACTTGATTGCCCAAATGACTCAGGATTTGTGTACGCCGCTCACCTCAATTCTGGGAATGGCGAGCGTTTTGGGGCAGGGGATCTACGGTTCGCTATCGGCTAAGCAAAAAGAATATATCGAGATTATTCATAACAGCGGGCAATATCTGCTGTCTTTGGTAACTGAAATTGTGGAGCTGGGGTCGTTAGACGATCGCATCGAATCGCTCAATCTGGTTCCGGTTGATATTGAGATGCTCTGCCAACAGGTGATTGCGACGCTCAGTCAAGCCTCGCAGCGCCGCGAGCAGCAGCTCAAACTGACGGTGGAACCGGGTCAGCGGATTTGGATTTTGGACAAAGAAAAAGTGCGCCAGATGTTGTATCACCTTGCGTTTGGGGTGATTCAAGCCTCTAGCGCAGACAGCATTATCCGGATTCATGTGTCTCGTCGGCAAGGCTGCCTGAATCTGGCGGTTTGGGCATCGCATCCGTGGCTAGGGGATGGCGATCCGCAAGCCAAACTTACGCCGATGCCGAATCAGAGGGCGATCGCCACTCATGCCGCAGAGCAAAATGACTACTCACGCTTCAGCAATGACCCGTCTGACGATCTATCATCTACGGGCGGCGTTTGGTATGCCGAAACGGACGAGAGCGATCGCAAGTTTCTAGAGGCTGTTGCCGATCGCAGCCCCAAGCTTAAGTCAGATCAAACCCTGTCGCAGGATAATCTTTCTCGCCAAGGCTTAGGGCTAGTGTTTAGCCGCCAGTTGGCAGAGATTCACGGTGGTTCGATCGAAGTCCGGGGTTCGGTGGAAGAAGGCTATCGCCAGGTGATTAAGCTGCCGCAGCTTCAGGCGCAGGAGATCACGATCGGTTAGAGGCAGGTCAGAGGCGGTGAATAGCCAGATCCCCGGATTCTCAAGAATCCGGGGATCTATTGCATTAAGGGGCTAGCTCTGCCTCAGTTTTCGCGATCGCCAGCAAGGTCTTCACCACTGAATCCGGGTTGAGGCTGATGGTGTCGATGCCCTGCTCGACCAGGAAAGTGGCAAACTCTGGATAATCGCTGGGAGCCTGTCCGCAAATGCCGACTTTGCGACCGCTGGCTTTGGCTTTCTGGATGACCACGCGCACCATAGTTTTCACGGCTTCGTTGCGTTCGTCGAAAATGTGGGCGACCAAGGAGGAGTCGCGATCGACTCCTAACGTCAACTGCGTCAGGTCGTTAGAGCCGATCGAGAAGCCGTCGAACACTTCGGCAAACTGGTCTGCTAGAATCACATTGCTGGGCAGTTCGCACATGACATAGATTTGCAGACCCTTGGCTTGCAGCGGATCGCCCTCAACCAAACCACCCTGAACTAAGCCGTGTTTTGCCATTTCAGCAATCACCTTGCGTCCTTCATCGGGCGTGCGGCAGAAGGGAATCATCGGAATCACGTTGGTCAAGCCCATTTCGTTGCGGACGCGGTGCATTGCCTGACACTCTAGCCCAAATGCCGCGCTGTATTTGGGATCGTAGTAGCGCGAAGCTCCGCGCCAGCCCAGCATCGGATTTTCTTCATCTGGCTCAAACCGCTTGCCGCCGATCAAATTGGCATACTCGTTGCTCTTGAGGTCGGACATGCGGACGATCACGGGATTGGGGTAGAAAGCGGCTGCTAAAGTGCCGATGCCCTGCGCCAGCTTGTCGATAAAAAAGTCGGACTTGCGATCGTACTGCGCCGTAATTTGGGCGATCGCCACTTTAGCAGAATCCTCCGGAAGCTGGTCAAAATTGAGCAACGCCAAAGGATGGATCTTAATTTGATTGGCGATAATGAACTCCGATCGCGCCAGTCCGACTCCGTGAGACGGCAGCGCTGCCAGTGAAAACGCCTCTTGCGGATTACCGACGTTCATCATGATTTTGGTGCGCGTTTCCGGCAAGTCGTCTAGCTGCAACTCTTCGACTTCAAAGGGGACTAGACCCTCAAAGACTTTGCCTTCGTCGCCATCGGCGCAGGAGACTGTGACCGCTTGCCCATCTTGCAGTTGGGCGATCGCATCCCCACAGCCAACCACGGCAGGAATGCCTAACTCCCGCGCAATGATCGCAGCGTGGCAGGTGCGTCCTCCCTGCTCGGTGACTAAAGCGCTGGCTTTTTTCATGATCGGCTCCCAGTCGGGGTCAGTGCGATCGGCAACTAAAATCTCTCCGGCGCGGAATTCGCTGAGCTTGCTGACATCCGACAAAATTCGCACTTTGCCTTGACCAATCAGATCACCCACTGCCCGACCTGTAAACAGCGGCTTTGCCTCATGATCTTTCAGCTTATAGGTGCGGAGAACGTTGCCAGACTTGCGCGACTGGACTGTTTCCGGGCGGGCTTGCACGATAAAGAGCTGTTCAGTTTGCCCATCTTTCGCCCATTCAGCGTGATCATATTATTGTGGAGCCAGTAACGTGCAGGAGCATGTTTATTGCAGATAGTACTTTGCG
>JBBSFA010000210.1:0-6046 GCA_038239185.1 Elainellales cyanobacterium
AGCGGATTTGAACCACTGACCTTCGGGTTATGAGCCCGACGAGCTACCAGGCTGCTCTACCCCGCGATGTCCTTATTTAATATAACGAGTAACGGTGAAAGTGACAACCCCAAACCAAAAGTTTTTCCATCTGTAAATTTTCTGTTGATAGCGATCGTTGTAGATACCGCTGAGGGAGGGGCAGGTTTAACCGAAAGGTCTTGCCTCGGCAGGCATTGACTGCTAAACCTGCCCGTACAGGTATTCTGTTTTTGAAAAATCGCCAAAAGCTAATAGGCGGGAAAGAGAGTCTGGTATGCCAGATAAACTGCCTCTAGAAAATCGTCAGAGGTCAACCCTGCCGGAATGGTTTCTAAGTGGACGATCGCCCTAGCCTGACGCGCTAGCTTCAGACTCAGTTCGCTTCTGGCTGGGGAGTCCATGAAGGAACGGCGCTGCAAATATTCCCGAATCACGGCAAAATCATCGGGGCGGAGCTGGGTCAGGTCGGTCAGTTGGGGTAGCTCTGCGGCGAGCTGCTGGGCAGAGGACGACACGGCGATCGGCGTTTGGCTTTGCGGACGGTCTTCCTGCACCACCAGCGTTCCGGCTGCCCAGTCGCCAATTCGCTTTTCGCGCTTGCCAAAGAAAATTAGAAACGCGCCGATGAAAAAAAGATCATCGATCGGGTGGAGCAAAGCCCGCAGCACCGCCTGAGTCATCCGCACGGGTCTGCCGTCCTCGCGGATGACTCGAATTTTGGCGATCCGCTTGCCGGGGGTTTGCCCCTGCCAACGGACTTCAAAAAACACAAAGTAGCCAGCGGATATCAGAAAGGTGCCGAGGATGGCGATCGCGCCAAGCCAAGTTAGAACACCGTCATAGTTACTCCCCGTTTTGCCTAGGTAATCTAAGAGCTGACTGGCAAACAAGCTCCCAAGTAGCCAAAAGCCTGACAGCGCCAGAATCACAATAGAATAGTCGATCGACAACGCAAAAGCGCGACTGCCGATTCCTGCCAGCAACAGCTCCAGCTCAACGCTTTCGGGTGTCAGAACTTTGATGCGATTAAACAAAGCCATAGAGTCTGGAGCAGTAAGAGTCTGGAGCAGTAATGAAGCTAGAAAAATCAAGAAAAACGAAATTACTCCCGCAGCTCCAATCCTAGCCCTTCACGGCGGCTACGCAAGTCATAGTAGATTGCCGCCAATACCGACTGCCGCAGCGGCACAAGCAAAATACTGGCAGTAAAGCTAACCAGATAGGTCAGCAAAATGTCAATCAGCGAAGCCGCTGAAAAACTGCCGTCGCTGGGAACCACTGCTGCCATCGCAGCTTGAAGTACGGTCACGATAACCTGAACCACAAGCTGAAGCGGTAGCATAATCAGGAATAGAATAAACAGAACTAACAGAATGCGCCATGCGCTGCGCTTTGTTAAGCTCCAACTGCGCCCAATAGTTTGTGTGCCCTTGATATTTGATTCGATCGAGAGAGGTACTTGGGCGATCGACAGACGAGCACCGAGCCAGAACAACAGCGTTAGAAACAAAATCGTCAGAACCAGGATTCCTAACACCAGCGGCACCCATAGGCTGGGGCTGCTAAAGGCTTCTGCAAAAAAAGCTTCAGGATTGGCGCTCTGAAAGGCAGCAGCACCGCCAATCACCATAAACAGCGCTACCACAAAGATGACGATCGCAAAGTAGAACGCGAGGGTGATCCCGATAAAGATCAGCGCAACCAATGCCCCTGTCAGCAAATACCACCACTGACGCGACTGTGTAAACCGTTTGGCTTGCTGCGTTGTCTCAGGCTGGTTTGAGAGTTCACCGAACGCTAAGCGGGCGATCGCCGCAGTCCCAGCCATGTACCTACCTGAGCAATACAGCAACAGCACAATCCAAGCTGGAATCAGCAAAGCCAGCAGCCCATAGTTACTTTGTACTGCGGCAAAAAAGAGAGCTATCCCGATCGCAACGGCGATCGGCAGCAAAATCCAAAGCGTCGCAAAAAACGCTACCCCAAAATATTGCCCAAAATGATTGCTGTACAGCCGGAGTCCAGCGCTGATCACATTGCCAATGCTGAGCGGCTGTCCTGTCCCTGGTGAACTGTAACCTGAATCCATAGTTGACTGCTCCAAACTTTGTTGATAAATGAATGCTGCACCATGATCATTCCCAGGTTTTCTGAGCCAAACTGGATAGATTTGGCGGCTCTCGGTTCGCTATTTCGTTCGATTTTTCCTATGTGCCGCTATCCTAAGCTAGTCTCGATTCATGTTGCCAATAAATCAATAAAACATGAACATTCAGCGCTGGGTGGCTCGACGAGAACAGAGTTGGAAACAGCTAGAGGCGCTGCTAAACCGGGCGGAGAAGCAGGGAATCCGATCGCTCAACGCCGCCGAGATTCACGCTTTAGCCAGCCTCTATCGGTCAGTATCCGCTGATCTAGCGCGCTCGCGCACGCAGCAGGTCGGCAACCTGATTACCCAAAACTTGCAGGCATTGGCATCCCGCAGCTACGCGCAAATTTATCAGGGATCGCAGCGGCAAGAGTGGAAGGCAGTCTGGCAGTTCTACCGCTGGGGGTTTCCGGCAGTCGTGCAGCAGTCCTGGAACGCGATCGCCCTTTCGATCGCCCTATTGGTAACCGCAGGTAGCATAAGCTGGTGGCTGGCTTGGCAAGATCCCACCTTTCTGGCTCTGGCTGTGCCGGAGCAGTTGATTACGCAAGTGCGCGATCGTCATGAGCTTTGGATCGGGTCGATCGTTGGCATTGAGCCATTTGCCTCCGCCAATATTATGGTCAACAATATTCGCGTGGCGTTTGGGGCTTTAGCAGGCGGCATGGTGGCGGGACTGGGCACGCTGTTTATTTTGCTGACCAATGGGCTATCGCTGGGGGCGATCGGGGCACTGGTCGGACAAAACAACTTGGCGTATCCTTTTTGGGCTTTTGTCTTCCCCCACGGGGCATTGGAGCTACCCGCAATCTTTTTCTCAGCGGCGGCAGGGTTTTTGCTTGCCAAAGCTATCCTATTCCCAGGGCAATATCGCAGAGTGGATGCGCTGAAGCAGGCTGGACAACAGGCGGCACAGCTCATGTTTGGAGTGGTGCCGATGCTGGTAATTGCCGGAACGATCGAAGGCTTTTTCTCGCCTAATCCCGCCATTCCAGCTTTGGTAAAGTACGTGGTCGGGAGTGGATTACTGGCTGGACTGGTGCTGTATTTGCAGCGGCGATCGCTCTAGGAATGAGAATTTAATAACCTCGAATTTTGTAGGATGTGTTAGGCGCTAGCCGTAACGCATCAAGCCCTGGGAACGATGCGTTACGCTGCGCTAACGCATCCTACGCAAAATTAATAAACGCTCGTAGCAATTAAGGCGATCGGCTCAGCCGTAGCTCCCGTCCCATCCCAGCGCTTTCTACGTTGCGTCGCAGCCCCCACGACGACTGCCGTCCCAACCCCCAGCAAAGTCCCGATCAAAGCGTTCAGCTCGTTCAACTGGTTCATTTCAGGCTCTAGCAGCAAAAATTGCGGCACATGGAAGCCGGACTCGGAGCTGACCAGATGGGGCTGAGTGGCAAGTTGCCAAATCGGCGGAGCAGCCGATCGGTCGATCGAGTGCCGTAAAGCCATTAGATTCTCTTGATAGATCTGCAAAATCAGCGTTTTGGAGTCGAGCTGCTGCTGCAAGGCATCGTGCTGTCGCAGCAGTTCAGCGAGCTTGCTGCATTGCTGCTTCACCAAGTCATCCGTTTGGGCGATCGTTTCCTGGCGGATTTGCAGCACTTTCAGATAGTGCGCCGATTCGATCGACTGCTGAAGCAACTCAAGCGAATGCGGATCTTGAAAAACGGGGCTGTCGGTGTTGGCATCAGGGCGAGCCAGATAGCGCTTCAAAGTCTGCTGGGCAACTTGATAAAGCTGTTGCTGCACTTCCTCATGCTGGGCATATAGCCCCTGCAAATTGGGACTGCTCACCTGAAACTGGCTCAGCTCAGTGGCAATTTGCCGATCGATCCCCTGAAGCTGGGGCAAAAGCTCTTGATAGCTGGCATCTTGACCCAGCAAAGTCACAGAGATCGCTTCATCCTGGCTCAAGCCAAGCTGCTGCTGCAAGGCATCAAACTGGTCTACCGCATGAACGAGCTGAATATCAATATCTGCTTTCTGCTGCGCCAACTCAGTCGATCGCGCCTCAAATAACTGCGTTTGGGCGTTGATGTCCTCCACCCCGTTCTGGCGATCGAGCTGCTGCATTTGAGTTTGCAGGTCAGCAATCTGCGCTTCGACGATCGGCATTTTCTCCTGGATAAACGCCACCCCGCGACAATTGTCGGCTTCGCACGCTTTGCTGTAGTCCAAATAGGCTTGCGCTAGCTGTTGCAGCACCGACTGAAGCCGTTGGGCATCCGCATCGCGATAATGGACATCGAGCTGCTCGTCTGCATTGACGGTAACTTTCAGGTTTTGGCTCAATGTCTCGTAGTTTAGTCCGGGCGTTTTCGCCAGAATCGGGTAAAGCAGTTTGGGGCTTTGCAGCAGCCGTAATTGTCCTTCGGAAAAGACTTCGGGGGCAGCGATCGATCGCACTGTGGGCGATGGTTTGGCAGCGGGCTGAATGGGAGCAGTTGCTAGGCGAATTTGAAACGAGCCTTCGTACTGCGGAGCAGGAGCGGTTGCAGGCTGAGCGGCGATCGCAGTCACCCCTGCTGCCAAGGTCAGCATCGCGCCTGCCATCAATCCCAAATGGGCGGTAGATTGATTCGGCAGCCAGTTTTCACAAGGCGGCTCGATCGGCGGCGGCTCAATCGGCGAGACGAAGGAAATCATGCTTTGAGGGTCAGTTGACTTTTCAGGTAAGCCAAGGGGTTTTGCATTACTGCTTCTGGGGCGAGGCAGCATAACCTGTTTTACTGATGTCATCCAAAATTCTCCTGCGCTGCGATCAAATCCTATTTAGAGCGATCGCACTCCATTGCTTCCTTCATACAGTCTCTAGAGCACAGATCAGGAAAAGCGCAGCGAGTTCAAATAGGCTTCACGGGCGATCGTAGATAACCGCAGTTTATAGCTTTCAAGAAAAATCATTTGTCACATCAATGTAATAACTCTGTCAAAGAGATGACAAATCGGATTTGCTTTGCTATAGTTCAATATGTGTGAGGAGCGAACCAGCGAGGGCATCGAGACGAAACACGGTCAGTCGTCGATGCCCTTTCTGAATTTTAAACAGAATTTTTCAGCACTAGTTTAGACACAATTTAAACAACAGTGGGCGTAGAGTGAAAGTCTCTACGCCCACTGTTGTTTGTTGTCTGCTGTTTGTTGTCTGCATCTTAGGTTTTTTCAACGAACTTTGACCGTAGGTAACCCCTTCATTAAAAATTCACCTAGATTTGTATCGTTGAAAACAAACAAGATTAAGAATCTTGCTTGTTTTTATTAAATTAAATAGAAGCATTCTGATAATATTGGCGTGAGAGTGCCCTCAACCAATAATTCTTATGACACTCACGTTAACGCCAGAAGCAGCAAGATTTCAGCGAGACATTAAGTTAGGACGAGTTTTGGTGGTTGAAGACGAAGAGCTGATTCGCGAGACGATCGCCTTTGCCTTGACCGAAGAAGGATATGAAGTGGTGACGGCAGAAGATGGTCGTCGAGGGTTAAATTTAGTTTGCAAGTCCGGTGAGAACAGTTTCGCGGAAGTGATCGGATTTGATCTGATCATTCTGGATCTGATGCTGCCTTATGTAAACGGACTGGATCTCTGTCGGCTGATCCGGCATGAAGGCAACCCCGTCCCGATTCTGATGCTCAGCGCCAAGGGAACAGAAACCGATCGCGTGGTCGGGCTAGAAGTGGGTGCAGATGACTATCTGACTAAACCATTTGGGATGTTAGAGCTGGTGGCTCGCTGTCGGGCACTGCTGCGGCGGCATCGTCAGGGGCAGGTGCAGATTCAGGAGACGGCTTTGCGGTTCCACGATGTGGTGCTTTATCCGCAGGAGTGCCGCGTGGTCGTGCGAGACCAGGAAGTGACGCTAT
>JBBSFA010000211.1:0-6046 GCA_038239185.1 Elainellales cyanobacterium
CTCACATCTGAGCCGTTATCGCCCTGCTGAAGCACGATCGCCTGCGCCGAGCTTGCTAGGTTCCATGCAAATGCAGAGGAAGCCACACCCAACAGAATAAAAAGGGTTTGACTCGGAAGCTTCAGTCCGCTTGTGGACTTAAACATCGCCAGACCGTCTTTCAAAAATACCAGCTCCTTATTTTCAGGATCTTCAAAATCCTGAGCAATTTGGAGATAAGCTAAGGTCTCCATGTAACATTCTCCTCAAAAACAACAACTGCAAAGTCAACTCTTGTAGGGTGTATCCAGGCGCTGCCTAGGCTAGGCGCGATCGGAACACATTCACCCTATTATTCATTGTGTTACCCAATGCCATGCCCGACGATTGAGTTCACGAACTGTTGAGCCGCTTTAACTGTCCAAGTTGTTTACAGAAATACATCTCAGCTTTTTACACTTTGCCTGTTAGCAGAGCAGATTTTACTTGTTCCACTCCAAGGCAGAGATGATCCTGTCTCTAGTTTAAGGGCAGTCTAGGGATGTAATGGAACTTTCAAGAATTTTCTTAGAGAATTTCCGGTAGGAAGTTACTAAAAGTATTCCCGAAAGAGACACCGATTGCAGTGTGATATCTATTTATTCTACGAATATCATAATTTTATCAATCAAGCAACTTTGGTCGATACTTAAATTTTTCGGGTTAAGCAACCTTTTTTCGCGGCTGAAGCGATGTTTGATCCTGAAGTCGATCGCTTTTTTAAAGTGGCTCTTAGCAAAAAAAACGCTCTGAATCGCTTGAAATGGGACTCCTTAAGGTTTGGGGAATCCAACTCGATTCAGGTGACTCCTCTCTGCAAACAAGTCTCGCAATGAGTTAAGAACAAGCGCTTAATGCGTCCTAATTGTAATTAAACTTAAAATTTGCCCCCAGTGTGACAATCGCTACAAATAGCGTACTGAGAATAATTTTTGATTAGATTTTAGTATCGCTAGCGTAATCGAACGACTGGGCACAGCAAATCTAACAAGGCAATATAACCGTAAAAACTGTCCCTTGCTGAAGCACACTTTCAACTTGGATCTGTCCTTGATGGTTGTCAACGATCGCTTTAGCCAGTGCCAACCCTAATCCAGAACCGCTAGTCTCCAATTGACTTAAGCGTTCTCCGGCTGAACTGCGCGCTGGATCAACTCGGTAAAACCGATCGAATAGGTGCTGGATTGCTTCAGTCGGAATGCCAATGCCAGTGTCTTGTACCTGTACCTGAAGCGCCAAGAACCCCGGCTGCTTCAACCGTTGCAAAGTCACAGAAATCTTTCCAGCCGGAGTGTATTGGATAGCATTGCCGATCAAGTTAGTAAACAGTCGGATTAACTGGTCGCGATCGGCAGACAGACTATAGGACGTGATCTCGGCAGGTACAGTCGCGATCTCTAAAGTCAGCAATAGCGCTTTTTCAGTCGCGATCGCCTGCTGCTCTTCCACGACTTCTTGCAGCAAATTGTCTAGCCGCACCGTTTCCCGCTTCAGAGGTGTGATTCCGCTATCTTGCCGCGCCAAGAACAACAAATCATCCACCAGTCGCCCTAGACGGCGCGTCAGTCGCTCTACTACGCGGAGCTGATCCTGCTGCCAGTGCGGATCGGGATCGGCAAGCGCCACCTGCACATTGGTTTGAATCACCGCGATCGGATTTCGCAGTTCATGAGAGGCATCTGCTGTAAATTGCTTCAGGCGCTGATAGGAATCGCGCACGGGGGCGATTGCCAGTCCCGATAAAAACCAGCCGAGCGCTGCAACTGCTGCCACGGTCAACGTAGTCCCCAGCGCCAGATCGCGGATGAGCTGCCGACTCGGTTTACTCACCTCAAACCAAGGATGGCTAACCCGCAGATAGCCCAGCACCTGCTGTCCGACCTGAATTTGCTGCGTAATTTGGCGCAAAACGAGCAGATCAGGCAAGGTAGCCAGGGATGGCAGTGGCTCTAATTCTCGGCTGACTTTGCCGTAAACCGTTTCGCCGCTGCTATTCGGGTGCAGGGGCACATCCAGCGGAGTCGAAAAAGTAGACCAGAGTAAATGACCTGCGGCATCAAACCACTCTAGATCGATGTGATCATCTTCAACGGCATCGGCATTGCTGCGAAAGCTGGCTTCGAGATTGACTCGTAGTCCGGGTTTCGCAACCAAACCTAGGGCAGGCTCAATCACGAGCGATCGCTGTACTACCTCCGCCACATGATTTAAGGTGTCATCTACTCGTTCGACTAACGTGTCGCGAACATAAAAATAGAAGCCCGTTGCAAAGAGCAAAAGCAGTACCGCAGTTGCGGCAGTATACCAAACTGCCAATCGCCGACGAGTCGCTTGAAACATGAGAGAAAGGCGATCGAACTGAAGCTTACATCAAAAGTTTACTGGCAAAAGTCTACTAAAAAGCGCACCCCTCAAAAGCAGGTGCGCCTCGCAAGCCAAGCAACTAAAACACTACATTGGCTTTTCGACTTCATCTTCTACAATTGCATCTTTTATATTTTCGACGGAGTGGCGAACCGCTGCTTCAGCCTGCTTTGCTTTGCCTTCAGCCTTCAACTTGGGATCACCAATCACTTCACCCGCAGCTTCCTGAATTTTACCTTCGATATTTTTAGCAGTTGCTTCCAAGCGATTTTCGGTGCTCATTTCTCATTTCCTCAGTTGTACTATTAATCAGTTGTGCTATTAAATATTTGCGCCTGCTCAAATTCTTATCTGCTTTAGCCACTAAAACATGTTCAAGAGTTCAATCCAGTCTACGATCGCTTCACGCTACTCACAAATCTACTCAAATGATGATGCCTTTTTCGTCTGTCCAAAGGTGCATCTAGGCGATCGACTCTCTCTGCCTTCAGATTCCTTCTACCTTTAGAGCGCTCGAACTTTAGAGCGATCGAGCTGATAGAGCAACTGCACTGATCTCAATACTTAAGCGATAGAGTGTTACTGGTTCGATCGAGTTTTAATTGATCTGTCGCTGTTCTAAGTTTGCTTAAGAGGACATTAAGCTAGGGCATCAATCCGTTCTGAAGCCAACGGCTTTTCTTCTTATGACTTAGCATGAGCGAAACGGGTGCATCTTGGGCAAAACTAAAGTACATTAGCTGAAAATTATCTAAAAAGCCGCTGCTGGCGCATCTAAAGGGTTTGAAGGGCAAATTCTCTGGGCTTAGAGAATTTTGGTATAAGCTTTTCCTTGGTCTTGCTCATCCTAGAAAGATTTAGTGGATCGCAAATTTGAGATTGCAGAACGTGGAACTGCTCAATGGGTTTTTTATCATTCGAGGATTATGGCACTCAAAAAGCTAGTCATCCGAGGAGCGTTCTGGACAATTTTTGGCTATGGAGCCAGCCAGATCATCCGCTTTGGTTCCAATTTGGTTTTGACCCGCCTGCTGTTTCCGGAATTTTTCGGCGTAATGGCGCTGGTCAATATCTTTATTGCTGGGTTGACGCTCTTCTCGGATGTGGGGATTGGCATCAACATTGTTCAAAATAAACATGGTGATGAGCCTGAGTTTTTGAACACAGCCTGGACAATTCAGGTCGTTCGCGGATTTGGCTTATGGGTACTCTGTTTACTGCTGGCACACCCAGTCGCGTTGCTATACAACGAGCCACAGTTAAGTTGGCTGATTCCGATCGCTGGGCTTATCACCGTTATTTCAGGCTTTAGCTCTACATCGCTCTACACGCTAGAGCGACATATGTCAGTTCAGAGGCTGACGATCTTAGAAATCTGCGCTCAGGTGATTCAAACGATCGTGATGCTGGCATGGGCAGCTTTTAACTCCAGCATTTGGGCATTGATCGGCGGGAGCCTAGTGGGAGCAGTCGTCAAAATGGTTTGGAGCTATCGGCTCATTCCCGGACAGTCGAATCGATTTGCCTGGGACAAGGATGCGAAGAGAGAAATCTTTGGGCTGGGGCGCTGGATCTTTCTGTCTACTGCTCTGATGTTTCTGGCAGAGCAGATCGATCGCCTGCTGCTAGGCAAGCTGTTTTCCCTGGAAATGCTGGGGATCTACACCGTGGCATTGATGCTGAGTGATGTGCCTCGTCAGATCACAGTGGCCTTGGGGATGCGGGTGGTGATGCCTGCGGCTGCCAAACTGCTAGATCTGCCGCGATCGGAGCTACGCGCCAAAGTGTTGCACAATCGCCGTTACTTGATGCTGGCTTTGACCGCTGTCATGATTCTGCTGGTCAGCTTTGGCGATATTGCCACCACGATTCTGTATGACCGTCGGTATGCTGCCACCGCCTGGATGCTGCCGATTTTGGCACTGGGAATTTGGCCGCGAATGCTCTGTACCACGCTCGAACCCATGCTGTCTGCGATGGGCAAGGTGCAATACATGACCTTCGGCAACGTTTGCCGTCTGATTTTTACGGTAGTCGGCATTCTGGTTGGCTTTTCACTGCTGGGCAATCTGGGAGCCATCATTGCGGTAGCGCTGAATGACTTGTTTTATTACTGTGTCGTCAGCTATGGGTCATCTCGCGAGGGAGTCGGGTGCATGAGGCAAGATGCAGTGATGACGGGGCTGCTGCTGCTGGGCGTGGTGGCGATCGCCGCAGTTCGGCTGTCGCTAGGCATCAATTTCCCGGTTCCGGGAGCGACGTAGGCTTACCAATCTCCAGCGAGATTTTAAGAAAGTTGGCTTTTGCATTGCCGATTTGCGGATTCCTATGAAATAATTGGAGATTGTGTCTGATCGTTACTCAACCCTTAAATTCTTATGGCTAAAGGTGTACGAATTATCATTACGCTAGAGTGCATGGAGTGCCGCACTAATCTGGACAAGCGATCGCCCGGTGTGTCTCGCTATACCACGACCAAGAACCGCCGAAATACGACCAATCGGATCGAACTGAAGAAGTTCTGCACCCACTGCAACAAGCACACGGTTCACAAAGAAATTAAGTAGATTGAAATTCGCGTAGAGTTTCAGTCAGTTCATTCCTAAATCTAGAGAGTCATTACTATGTCTTACTTCCGTCGCCGCATTTCTCCCATCAAGCCAGGAGATCCGATCGACTACAAAGATGTTGATCTGCTGCGTAAATACATTACCGAGCGCGGCAAGATTCTGCCCCGCCGCATCACAGGGCTGACTGCCAAACAGCAGCGCGATCTGACCCAGGCTGTGAAGCGCTCTCGTTTGGTAGCGCTGCTGCCGTTTGTCAACCAAGAGGGTTAGTAAGATTGGCAACGGGGAGCTTTAGCTGAACGCTAGGATCTAGAAACTAGGATCTGAAGTTGCCCCGAATGTCGGACAATTGACCCTAATCCCAATTGCAGCAGACCTCATGGAGAAGGGCACCTTAGTTGAATTTCAGCAGCAGAGCCAGCGCCGATTGGCGGTGGTCGATCGACCAGAGGGCAAGAAGCACTGGGTGGTGATTGACGAACGCGGACAGTCTCACACGCTGCATCCGCGCGAAATCACTTACACTGTTGCGGGAGAATCGTACAAATCAGCCGATATTCCTAAGTTCTGGCAAGAGATTCAGCCTTATCTTGACCCTTCTAGTCTAGAAATCGCGTGGGAATTTCTGGCGGAAGAGGGGCAGGCGGTTGATCCTGCTGCAATGGCGATGTTGCTGTTCTCAGAGAAATCTCCGCTCTTGTGTTACGCCGCCTACTATTTGCTCTCGGATGACAAGCTCTACTTCAAGCAGAAGGGCGATCGCTATGAGCCGCGTCCGGTGGGACAAGTCTCGGAGCTGAAGCACCAATTGCAGGTAGAAGCCCAGCGTCAGCAAGAGTGGCAGGACTTCCTGGAAAAGGTACGACAGGCATTGGCAGGGGAACAGGTAGAATGGCAGGGTAGCGATCGCCCGCGTTTGGAAGCTCTAGAGCGATTTGCCGTGCTTGGTGAAGAATTACAGCACCGAGCGGCTGCCACAGAAGTTTTAGCGGCTTTAGGACGGGGAGAAACCGCTGCTGCCGCCTTTCAGCTTTTGGTGGATCTCAAGATCTGGAGTCTTCACGAAAACTTGTTCTTGCGGCGCAGTCAGCTCC
>JBBSFA010000212.1:0-6029 GCA_038239185.1 Elainellales cyanobacterium
ACGCATTAAACGACTTGCGCGCAAAACGATTTGTTTTTCTAAGTCAATTCTCATGCATGATGTAGTTATCGGACTGTTCATTAATCGATTTGAATTTGGGTTAAATATTTAAAGAAAAACAACAAGTCTAGAACATTACCTTTTTGTGCGTCCTGCTGCCCGCAAGAAAATTGAGAAGGTTGCCCAGGAGCAAGGCGTGACGCAGATCACGGTTGAGGTTTATCAGCAGGCAAAGCAGCAGTTTGGTTCCTGACGGGCTAGTTTGAAATCTAGGTGATCGGGGTTGTAGAGATAGGTAAGGGAAATCACATCGCTCCCTTATCACTTTCTAGAACCCCCCTATGAACTCCCCCCAGAAAAAATATGTCGGATTGATGTTTCTGCTCGTGGCGCTTTCATCTGCGATCGGCGTTAGCCTCGCTACCCTTAGCCCTACAGAACAATCCGCAAGCCACCAAATGGCTGCAATCGCCTCAATGCCTAATTCTGCGCCCAGTTCTGCGCCTAGCGCAACTCCGGCGACTCTTGAAACCCCCGAATCTACTCCCGCAGATCCGCCTCTGGATGATTTTCCGCACCAGCGGTTAGAACTAGTCGATCGCGCCCAGCCCGGTACTGATTTCTATCAGTTTCGATCGCAGCTCCGGCAGGCAATCCAGACCCGCAATACTGCCTTTGTGAAAGCTCTGATTCCCCCAACCGGGCTTCCCATTGGCTATGGTCGTCCGATTCCTCTTCAGGCACTAGATGATTTGACTGCGCCGCCTGGGTCAACTCTATGGGCAGTGCTGGAACATGGAATTGTGCTCGGTTGCCAAGATTTCCCTCAACAAAATCCCACGCCTTATCCAGGTTATCCGACGGTTGATTCTAATACGTCCGCCTGGGTTTGCCCTAACGTCCAACTTGCCTTCGATCGCCAGTACCCGCAAAGTGTGATGGATAAACTTAAGCAAGCCATTGTGGTGGGAGAACAAGTCAACGTTCGCGCTCGCCCCGATCACACCAGCCCAGTCGTGGGACAGTTGTCGAATGAAATAGTACAGTTCGATTGCCAAACCTGGAAACAGATTCCACGCGAAGAGCGAGTTACGCAGCTAGATTCTCCCGATAGCTGGACTCCTGTGATTTTGCCCAACCAGCGATCGGGATATGTTTTCAACCGCTATGTGTATTTGCCTGTGAGCTTTCAGGCTGCTTTTGGCAAAGTAAAGGGCAACTGGCAATTGATTAATCTGCCGATCGGATCTCAGGATACACAATGCGCTGAATATCCACATTACAGCCAAGACAGTCAGAGATGAATCTGCCCAAAATTGAATGTAAATTGGCTGTAACTCTTTTTGAGTAGCGGTTCTAGTTATTTCTAGAGTAGGGTGGGCACTGCCCACCCTACTTCAGGTTGAGCGGTTAGGTTTGAGGGTTGCAGAAAGTCTCTTTCTAGTTCAACAGCGCCACGACTTCTTGCAGCTTCGTCCGAAATTCGCCTTTCGGATGCGCGCCCTTCACCTCACCCACGATCTTAAATTCTGCTTCCGGCGAATCGCAGATAATATAGGTCGGCCAGCCCATTTCAACTTTGTCGGGATATTGAGACAGCAAAATTTTACGGTATTTGCGATAAGTGGCAGTGTCCTGCATTTTGACATCGACAAATTGTAGCCCTAGCTCTTCCGCTACTTTTTGGTCATAGAAAGCCATTTTGTGGCAAAGTCCGCAGTCTTCTGAGGAAAATTTGATGACAGACAGGCTCATAGTCTTGGTTGGGTTAGGGTTTGACTTCCTTGAGGTTTACAAAAATACTTGAGGAACAGCAACCCCCGTTAGCAAATCGCTACAAACACCGATCGCTTCCCTCGATCGTGGGCATTCTGGAGCAGTAAACTTGAGCAGCCTTCCCCCTAAGTGCTATGACCTTCTCCTCTGCCGCTGATCTTCGATCGCACGCTGAACTCTGTTTTGCTGAAGCCAACTATGCCGAGGCTGCCCTCGCCTATGAGCAAGCGATCGCGCTGGAGCCAGAAGAACTGTCGCATTACTGGCAGCTAGGACTGGCGCTGTTTTTGCAAGGGGAAGCTGAAGAAGCGCAGATGGCTTGGATGACCCCTTTATTAGAGGCAACCGAACAGTCGGAAGCCGCACAGAGCTTGCTGGACTTTCTGCTGGCACAGGGGCAAGCGCTAAACCAGGCAGGACAATACGAAGCTGCTGCGCAGCTAGGGCAGATTTGCTTGGAGCTTGCCCCAGACGATGTGAAAGTGCTGCTGCCTGTCGCGAACTGGATGCAGCATACGGGCGATACAGACTGGCTGCTAGAAAGTATTCCGGTGGCAGAGCTTTGCTTAGAGCGATCGACTAGCGCGATCGACAACGTGCTATCAACGCATTTAATCCTGTCGGCGCTGATGTCTACCTGCGGCGACTGGCAGCAATCCTGGTCAAGCTACCAAACACATAAGCAGTTGCTTGCCAATATTGCTGCGGGTGATACTACAGATGATGCCTTGCCGAATCTGTTGGGTATGGGCGCATTTCTGCTGTACTTCGAGGACAATCCTCAAGTCAATCGTCCGATTCGCAATCAGTTTGCGGCGGCTTGCCAAGCCTCCTTGCAGCGCCAGGTAGAAGCGCAGCGGGGACAGCAGTATCACCAAAGCCATATCCCGATCGCTGATTCTGTGAATCGTCCGTTAAAGATTGGCTATCTCTCAGAATCTTTGCGACAGCATTCGATCGGCTGGTTAATTCGCTGGTTGCTTAGCTATCACGATCGCGATCGCTTTGATATCCATCTTTATTCCCTTCTGCCTGCGGAAGATCTGATCCAACAGCGATTTAGAGCGACCTATGGCGATCGCTTTCACGATTTGCCGCCGACTGCCGTAGAGATTGCCGATCGGATCTATCAGGACGAAATTGATATTTTGGTGGAGCTAGACAGCCTGACTGGACTGAGCGGCTGTGGGGCGATCGCGCTTAAGCCTGCCCCGATTCAGGTCAACTGGCTGGGTTACGATGCGTCTGGGATTCCTGGCGTGGATTATTTCATTGCCGATCCTTACGTGCTGCCAGAGAATGCCCAGTCTTATTACTCGGAAAAAATCTGGCGGTTGCCCCAAACTTACATTGCCGTAGATGGATTTGAAACGCACACGCCGACATTGCGTCGCGACCAATTGGGAATTCCCAACGATGCGATCGTCTATCTCAGCTCCCAGAGCGGACTGAAACGCCATCCCGACAATATTCGCTTGCAGATGCAGATTTTGAAGCAAGTGCCCCACAGCTATTTTTTGATCAAAAGCTGGCGCGCCTCGCTGGAACGATTGGAAGAGTTTTTTGGGCAGTTTGCCGACGCTGAAGGCGTGAGCCGCGATCGCCTCCGCTTTTTGCCAGGAGTTGCCTCCGAGTTTGTTCACCGCGCCAACTTAGGTCTAGCGGATGTGGTGCTGGACACCTACCCCTACAACGGAGCCACCACGACGCTAGAAGCCCTCTGGCTCGGCTTGCCGATCGTCACTCGCGTAGGCGAACAGTTTGCGTCGCGCAACAGCTACACCATGATGATGAATGCGGGAATACCAGAAGGAATTGCCTGGACAGGAGAAGAGTATATCGAATGGGGAACGCGATTGGGCAAAGATTCTGTACTGCGAGAGGAAATCAGCTATCGACTGAGGCGATCGCGCCACACCTCCCCGCTGTGGAATGCCGGAGCCTTTACACAGCAAATGGAAGCAGCCTTTGAGCAAATGTGGCGCGATCGCTAGACGCTAAACTACCGCCCTGCGGGTGCAGGCATCCCCAAAATGTCCTCAATCCGGGGCATTTCCTCCAGCGGAATTACCCGTCCCTCATCCTCAAATCCGGCGATCTCGTCAAAGTTGAGGTAGCGGTAGAGTTCGGTGGCGAACGGATCGAGCTTTTGGGTGACGATCGCCAGATATTCTTCCACCGTGGGGATTTTGCCCAGGAGGGCGCAGACTGCCGCCAGCTCTGCCGAGCCGAGGTAAACCTGTGCGCCTTTGCCCATGCGGTTATTGAAGTTGCGGGTCGAGGTGGAGAAAACGGTCGTGTTGTCTGCCACCCGCGCTTGGTTGCCCATGCAGAGGGAGCATCCCGGCATCTCAGTCCGCGCCCCTGTGGCGGCAAAGATGTCGTAATAACCCTCTTCGCGCAACTGCTTTTCGTCCATCCGAGTCGGCGGACAGATCCAGAGGCGGACTTTGACCGAGGTTTCACCGTCCAAAATTTTGGCTGCGGCGCGGTAATGTCCAATGTTGGTCATGCAGGAGCCGATGAAGACCTCCTGTACCGGATCGCCCGCACATTCCGACATCAGCTTGATGTTGTCGGGATCATTCGGGGCTGCGACGATCGGCTCTTTGATCTGATCGAGATCCACTTCGATTGTGTCGGCATACTCCGCATCCGGGTCGGCGGACATCAGCGACGGATTGGCTAGCCACTGCTCCATCTTGGCAACACGGCGCAGAATCGTGCGGGCATCGCCATAGCCGCGTGCCGCCATATTTTTCAGCAGTGCCACGTTGGAGCTGAGATACTCGGCAACCGTGTCAACGTTCAGCTTGATCGTACAGCCCGCGCACGATCGCTCGGCGCTAGCATCTGTTAGCTCAAAGGCTTGCTCCAGCTTCAGGTCGGGCAGTCCTTCCATTTCCAAAATCCGTCCAGAGAAGACGTTTTGCTTGTTCTCTTGGGCGATCGTCAGCTTGCCCTGCTGCATTGCCACATAGGGAATCGCGTTGACCACATCGCGCAAAGTCACGCCCGGTTGCAGATTGCCCTTGAACCGCACCAGCACCGACTCTGGCATGTCCAACGGCATCGCGCCCAATGCCGCCGCAAAGGCAACCAGTCCTGATCCAGCAGGAAAGGAAATCCCCAGCGGAAAGCGGGTGTGGGAGTCGCCGCCTGTGCCCACCGTATCTGGCAGCAGCATCCGGTTTAGCCAAGAGTGAATGATGCCATCACCCGGACGCAGCGAGACTCCGCCGCGCTGCTGGATAAAGTCGGGTAGTTCATGATGCGTTTGGATATCTACGGGTTTGGGATAGGCGGCGGTATGGCAGAAACTCTGCATTACCAAATCGGCGCTAAAGCCCAGGCAAGCCAGCTCTTTCAGCTCATCGCGGGTCATGGGACCCGTCGTGTCTTGCGATCCCACGGTCGTCATGATCGGTTCGCAGGACATCCCCGGACGAACTCCCGGCAGACCGCAGGCTTTACCGACCATCTTTTGCGCCAGCGTGTAGCCTTTACCCGTGTCGATCGGCGGTTGGGGACGCACAAATAGCGTACTAGGTTCTAGCCCCAGCGCAATCCGAGTTTTGTCGGTGAGTGTCCGTCCAATCAGCAGCGGAATCCGACCGCCTGCCCGAACTTCATCCAAAATCGTGTCGGGCTTCAGGCTAAAGGTCGAAACAACCTCGCCCGCTTCATTCGTAATCTCGCCTTTGTAGGGATAGATCGTGATCACATCGCCTGTTTCCATGCGGCTGACATCACACTCGATCGGCAGTGCCCCCGAATCTTCCATCGTGTTGAAGAAAATCGGCGCAATCTTGCCGCCCAGCGTGTAGCCGCCCGTCCGCTTGTTGGGCACAAACGGGATATCCTCGCCCATGTGCCACAGCACTGAGTTGGTTGCCGACTTGCGCGAGGAGCCAGTCCCCACGACATCGCCCACATAGGCGACCGGATGCCCTTTTTGCTTCAGCTCCGCGATCGTCTGCAAGCTTCCCGGCTGCCGCGACTCCAGCATGACGGTGGCGTGCAGCGGAATATCCGGGCGGGTCATGGCTTGGGGCGCAGGCGACAAGTCATCCGTATTCGTCTCACCGGGCACTTTGAACACGGTGACGGTAATCGCTTCTGGCAGCGGCGATCGATGCGTAAACCACTCGGCGTTTGCCCAAGCTTCCATCACCCGTTTAGCGTAAGAATTGCCCGCCTTCATCAACTCTTCGATGTCATGGAACGCATCGTAAACCAACAGAATCTTACTG
>JBBSFA010000213.1:0-6012 GCA_038239185.1 Elainellales cyanobacterium
AAAGCGATGCGCTTCGTCGCCGCCGAGTTCATAGCTGCTGACAATGTGCTTTATCCGCTGTCGGCTTAACTGTTCCCAAATTTCCATCGAACTCTTAGCCCAACTTTTTTAAACTGAATCAATTTCTCGTCCTTCTGGGTTTTGACACTTTAGTTTATTAGAGGAAATGAGCAGTCCCTAGAAAAATCCGCCAAGCTCACTTCTACCCAAAACTAAAAATGTCTCTGCCGCTAACTGGCTGACTTCCGTCAATTTTTGCCTTTTCTCATCCTACCGAACTCTTTCGATCGCCAATCAGAGAATCGCTGATTTTTAAGATTAAATCTAACATTTCAAACTGAATTGATCGCGTCAAGCTGCCAAAAAGAGGGGCAAATAATTCGATCAATCTGTCAGATTGGTTGGCGAAAGCTATACGCTATAAAGAATCTGCAACCGCGATCGAAGTCCGAAATAGCATAAATTTTAGATAGGGTTGCTTGTATTAAGAAATGTAAAGCAAGAAATGTAAAGCAGAAGCGGGCGAGCCATGACTGGAGATGAGTTACACCAACTGCTGTTGACCAAGTGGGGGCGATCGTTTGATGTGCAGCTCCGCAAAAGCCACGGCAAAATTTTTCTCCAGGTGATGTGGAAATACCTGGAGCAAGCCTCTTTTGCGATGACGGAAGCAGAATATCTGGAGCATCTTGCCACGATCGCCAACTACATCACCGCTTGGGGAAGTACCGCTCAGGTCGAGAAATTCATCACCCAAACTAGAGAGCGTCCTCGTCTCGGCAAAGCTGTCAGTGTGCCGCTGGATTTGGGCGATCGTGCTTCTGAATGGCTGATTGAGGAATAAACTTATCTTTATTCCTTAGCCCCCGAAAATACCGCTATGTCTTCTGCAAATTACTACTGGTCGCGCCGTTTGATTCAAGGGTTTGGCAAAATGTGGTTCTTGATTATTCCCCAGGAAGCAGACAGTAGCGGCGGCGGAGCCAGTCTGCTGGGATCGGTGGTGAACGAGCTTTCTGGCGGGTTTCTGCCTGGGGGCGGTCGGATCATTGGCAAAGATTTTCCGGAACCGAATCAGTTGACTACGCCTCAGTTGTTGCTGAAGGCGATCGAGGCTCGTCGGTCAGAATTGAGTCTGGCAACAGATGAGCAGGTGGTGGCAGAAGTGAAGTATCCCGATCTGAGCGTTGTGTTTGAGCAGGGCGATACTTTGAAGTCGGGGGTCAGCAATTTTCCTAGCCTGCCTGTCTCTTTCAGCATTGATTATTCGCGCATGGCGAAGATCTCGATGGCTCTTCTGGGTTCTTGGTAAAAAAGTATTGGGTGATACCGAAATGGTTTACCCCAATAGCTGAAACCCTTGTTAAAAGCGAATATAAGATTAGCTAATCAGCGCAAACCCAGAAGAGCCATCTCGGTTTGGTCAGAATACGCGGAAGCTGTTTATCCCGACTGGCTATTTGAGTCGGCTTAAAGAGTTTGTGGGGGGAGATGACCGCAAGCTGACTACCGATGTCAATATTGACAAAGAAACGATCGTCCATCAAATTTTGCTGACCGATCAGTACAGCGTGTTGTTTGAGTCCCATTCAGCGTTTGATACAAAGTTTGAATCTGCCGTGAATCTGGCGAATACTCTCAATGCGGGTAAAGCGACCTTTGCACTGGAGCAAACCACCCGAAGGCAAGTCTCTGTGACAGTAATTGACCTCCTCCCTATGCCGCCTTCGGCTGAGCATAGGGATTCCTAAACCTCACGATTTAGGTTTCTGTTTCATCGCACCCGCCTTCCGAGATTTGCTCTCTTCGGGTCTTACGGTCGCTCCACAGACTAACACTGCTAGCCCAGCAGCTAAGTGGTTCATTGCCGCATTCACGTCGCGATCATGGTGAGCCTTGCACTTCGGACAATCCCACTCCCGAATCTTCAACGGCAGCGAGTCTACTTTATGTCCACATTTGGAACACGTTTTAGAACCAGGGAACCAGCGGTCAAGCTGAACGAAGGTGCGACCGTACCATCTGGCTTTATAGTCCAGTTGGCGCCTCATCTCACTCCATCCCGCATCGGAAATCGCTCTCGACAACTGCCGATTCTTGACCATGTTTTTCACTGCCAAGGACTCCGCGACAATCGTTTGATTTTCACGCACCAATCGCGTCGTCAACTTGTGCAGGAAATCTTGACGGGCATCTCGAATCTCGGCATGGACACGAGCAACTTTGCGCCGCGCTTTATTCCGATTCTGAGATCCCTTTTGCTTGCGACTCAACCGCTTCTGAGCTTTCCGCAATTTCTGATAGAGCTTGGCAAAGTGTTTGGGGTTTGCCACCTTCTCACCGTCGCTAGTCGTGACCAGAGTCGTGAGTCCGGCATCAATTCCAATCGCTTTGTCAATCGGTGGCAACGGTTGAATCGTGAGGTCATCGACCAGCAGCGAAACCGTCCATCTTCCAGACGGTTCCAGTCTGACTGTAACCGTGGATGGTTCAGACCCTTGGGGCAGTTGCCGACTCCAACGAATCGGCAAGGCTTCAGCGCATTTAGCCAGAAACAGTTGTCCGTTCTTCCATTTGAAAGCAGACTTGGTGAACTCAGCCGAGCCACCATTACGCTTCTTTTTGAAGTTGGGATAGGCGGTGCGACCGTCCCAGAAGTTGCTAAAAGCGGTCTGGAGATGGCGCAGTCCCTGTTGCAAAGGAACACAGCTTACCTCATTGAGAAAAGCCAGTTCTTCATCCTGCTTCCACCCAGTCAGCATCGAGGAGGATTGGGCATAGCCCACTCGTTCTTGCCGCTGATACCAAGCTTCTGTCCTCGCTGCCAGCGCTCGGTTGTAAACCAAGCGGACGCAGCCAAGCGTTCTCCTCAGCAAGTTCTCTTGCTCAGGAGTTGGGTAGAAGCGGTACTTGAAAGCTCTTTGCATATGTCACAGTCTAACATATTGACTGTGAAACCGCTAGTTAATTGGGCGCTGGCTAGAGCGCCTACTCCTATCCCTCCCCATGCCGCTTCGCTGAGCATGGGGTCTCTCGGAGGTTTTCGATGATGGTAAAGAGTATTTGATTGCTCTTAAAGATCTGGATTGGGATGATCTTTAAGAGAGTTATCTGGATTTAGCGGATGTTTGAAAAGCGGTAGTTGCTACCCGAACCGCCCCCTTGTATCTCAGCACTGAAGTAGCTGAGCTTTACGCTTATCGAGCATTTTCTGTAAGGAATTCGCAGCAGTTGCTCATAGACCTGCCACTTGGTCGGCGGTTGATTAATTTCGCGCAGGGTTTGCCCCAGATCTTCGGCTTCAGTGCCAGAAGAGAGTAATTCAACCACTAGAAAGGGCGTAATCACCTCTTGCCAGAACACATAGCTGAGGCGCAGATCTTGCTGCCGACGGGCGCGAGAAACCCCCAAATCCGGACGCTTATGCCAGAGGGGATGGCGAGCATCGTAGTACAGATTCAGATCGCTAGCGGTAAAGACTTGATTGGGGGGATAGTTGGGAGGATGGCAGGTGTCCTCCAGCCGACGTGGCTGCGAGATATGAAACTCGTCGGGCAAGCCAGGTTCCTCCGGATCTTCGCTAGGAAGATCGTACATGATCGGGAGAGGTTTTTGAAGCGGGTGGGGGGCAGGGTGATACATAGCGAGTTTTGTTGGCTGCTTCACTCCAAGCTGACCGATCGCGGCAATCCCGCGACCTTCCCTCCATCATACTGGCTGCAACATTGATATCATCGTCAGGACTGATATCTTTCAGGCGGCGATTCTGCTATTGCTTACGGCGATCGATTTTTTCACACTAGAATCTAGTTCAACCAGCATGAGTTAATAAATGCTTGATCGCTTTATCTGGCAACGGCTTCAGTCCTTCACTCAATTTTTCAAGCAATGGCTGCGTCAGCATGGGCGATCGCTGCTGCTGTTGCTGCTAGGCGTATATATTCCTCTGCAAATTTTTGTGGTTCTGGCGTTAGAAATTTGCAGACATCAAGGAGTTTTAGCGTGGGATTTATCTATTCTCCAGGTGATTCATGCGACTGCTAGCACTCAGCTAGATGTTTTCGCGAGAAATTTTACCTACTTCGGCACCCAATGGGGTGTCTTTCCAGGTTCAGCTTTGATTGCGATCGGTCTACTGGTCTATAGGCGATGGCGATCGCTCACCTATTTTCTAATTACTGTTTTAGGCTGTGGTCTGATCAATCATTCTGCCAAAGTTTTTCTGCATCGCGATCGCCCCAATTTATGGCAATATTATTCGCCGCATGGATTTTCTTTTCCTAGCGGTCATGCGATGTCTAGCATGGTGCTGGTGGCAGCACTGGCAATTTTGCTATGGAGAACCCGTTGGCGCTGGCTGGTGCTCGGTTTAGGCAGTGTGTTTGTGGTGGCGATCGGCTGGACGCGGCTCTATTTAGGGGTTCATTACCCTAGCGATGTTTTGGCTGGCTGGCTAGTGTCGTTAGCTTGGGCGATCGGAGTCAGTGTGTTGGTCAAACCGCATCTCAGTCCGCCCAATTTGCTGGAGCCAGAAGCCATAGAGGAAGTGCCAGAAGATGAACTCATTCCACAGGACTTCAGCACGATCGATTAAGCAATCATCGTGACCGTGCCTGTATCCAGATCGTATCGACCTCCAACGATCTTCAATTCGCCAGACTGCAATCGCTCTGCGAGGAGAGGCGATCGCTGCAACTGCTCAATCTGATACTTCACATTCGCTACCACGGCATTATCTACCGCATCGCCTGGTTGATCTTTAACCCGCTTTACGGCGGGCAGAATTGCCTTGACGAAGGTGCTAATTTCGCCGGGGAGGGTTTCGTTTTGGACGGCAGCAGTCACCGCTCCGCAGCGCTCATGTCCTAGTACCATCAAAACCGGAGTTCCTAACAGCGTTACCGCATATTCGATGCTGCCGATCGCTTCAGGGGTGGCAATATTCCCAGCAATCCGCACATCAAAAAGGTCGCCAATGCCTTGATCAAACAAAAGCTCAGCCGGGACTCGTGAATCGGCACAGCTCAAAATCGTGGCGAAGGGATGTTGCGCCTGCGCAACTTCCTGGACTCGCGCCGCAGACTGATCCGGGTATTGCGGCTGATGCTGGATAAACCGCTGATTGCCCTCCACTAATTTTTGTAGAGCAGCATCAGGGCTGAGGGATGAAGGTGCGGCAGGTGCTTCGGCAGCTTCAGCCTGTTTTACTTGCCAGAGCAGACTCTTTGCTAAAACCAAGGCGGCGATCGATCCAATCTGGAGCAGACCACGCCGACCAATGAAACCATTTCTGTGAGTCATAGTGAATTCTCGTGAATTATAGTGATGCAACACATTTAATTGAGCGAATCTCCATCACATCAGAGATATAACAGGTTCCACCAAATTTGTTAAGCAGGGGGCGAAGATTTTCGGCAACCGCCTTGACGCGCTCAGGCACACAGAACGCAATAATGTACACGTTGTCAAGCATGGTCATGTCTAGATCCTCGCTGCCGTCTCGCAAGCCTTTACCCGCCACATTGCGAATCACGGCATGACCATGTACCCCTGATTTTTCTAAATTCTCCAAAATTTTGCCAAGCTCAAAGGAGTTTGCAATGATTTCTATTTTTTTAACAAGATGCATACGCTTACCTCCACAACAGGTTGATTCCATATAAATAAAGCGGAATTCCCACAATGATGTTGAACGGAAATGTGACCGCCAAAGCCGTTGAAACATACAGGCTAGGATTTGCTTCAGGCACAGTCATCCGCATTGCTGCTGGGACAGCAATATAAGAAGCGCTGGCACATAGCACAGAGAACAGAAGTGCATTTCCCTGAGGCATATTGATGAACCTAGCGATCAATAACCCAATGCCTGCATTGAGTATAGGAATCAGTATGGCAAACAGGATCAGGAAACCGCCGGTTTTTTGTAAGTCTTTAATTCTTCTGGCGGCAACTAGTCCCATATCGAGCAAAAAGAATGTCAGAACGCCATAGAACAGTCCCTGAGTGAAGGGT
>JBBSFA010000214.1:0-6006 GCA_038239185.1 Elainellales cyanobacterium
CTGCGATCGCACGTTGTGGCTACCGATCGCGGCATATAGCACCTCATGATTTTCCAGCAGTAGGCGAGTCATCTGCTCAAAGTTGGCATCGGTTGAGGACTTGTCGGAAAAGACGGGCTGCTGCCAGTCATGCTGAGCCGCCTTGATCGTTTCCTGATCCCAATAAGCCCCTTTCACCAACCGCACCGTCAAAGGCGTACCCCGCTGTTTTGCCCAGTCGATCAAATCGCGTAAATCCTGTTCGCTGTCGCGCAGGTAGGCTTGCAAAGTCACGCCCAAATCGCTGCGATCGCGAAATTCCGGCTCCAGCAAAATCCGCTTCAAGATCGCCAATGTCAAATCTTTGTAGCTGTATTGCTCCATGTCAAAGTGAACCGCCGCGCCTAGCTCCTTGGCGCGACGCAGCAGAATGCGGATGCGATCGCTGACTTTGGCTTCGCTGCCCTCGGCATCCAACGGGTCGAACTGTGAATAGAATGCCGTCAGCTTGACGGATACCTGGACTTTGGGCAGCGGCTCACCGTCTGCCATGTCGATCGCCTTGACGGTTGACCAGCGTTTCGCCGCTTCGGTCAACTGCTGCATTAGATCCAAGTAGCGATCGAGGTAAGATTGCGCCTCAATTTCGGTGATCACCGCTTCGCCCAGCAGATCGACCGTGAAAGCCATTTTGTTTTTGCGAAGCTGTTCGATCGTTTTGAGGGCTTGGGCGATCGTCTCGCCAGAAATATATTTGCGCGCCAGAGTCTCGACTGCCCCAGAAACCGTGGTCGCTGCCGCCTGACCGGGTAAGGAGTCGGGGCTGGCAAAGCTGAGCATTCCTTTCAGCGCTCCGGGCAGTTCCACGGACTGATCGCCCAAGTATTCCTGCATGTGGCGGGCAATTTCGGCTTTGCTGTGCAAGGCGGGCAAACAGTCAATAAAGCGAAAAAGCTGCACTCTCAAGCCCGGATTGCTCATAGCGAACCCCAGCAGTTTGTCATCCCAGCGCATTTGGTCGCGCATTTGGGCAAAAATCGATCGATTTTCCCGCGTCGCTGCCAAAAGCTGACGAGCGATCGCTTGGGTTTGAGTTTCGTACTGGTTCTGAACGACTTGTGTGACCACGGCTTAATAAACCCCTCTCGTCAATGAATGCAAGGACAGCAAAAATATCAATTGAGGAGCGGCTAAATCCTTGCTTATCCATTGTGGCGGGTTAGAGGGCAGATGGATCAACTCAAACAGGCTAGTAAAGCAGGTTAGTAAAGATTGTCGTAGTAGATGCATCAAGATCGGCTAATATTTGATCTCGGTGCATCTGATGGATTGGTTCTATTGCAGAAAATTAAGAGCCGAGTCAACCTTTGCGGAAAAGGCAGTCGCTGCCTAGTAGAGAGGGGAAAGGAGTAGAGCAGTGAGCGTGTTCACCCTTCGCTGAGCGAGAGGCGGCGCTGAGGATAAGACGATCGAGTGTGAGGTGGGCAAGCATTGATCCGATTAAGATTTACCAGAAAAAATCTTGAGGACAATCTTGCCGGACTAATAAGGAGGATTGCTTGTGACGATGTTCAAGACTCGCTATCGCAGCACCTGGAAGCGCAAAAACAAGCGGCGTCCCATGGCTTTAATTACGCTGCTGCTGTTGATTGGCGTTCCGGTAGGCTTAGAACTGCTAGCGCGACTGATCGCTTCGATGACGGGCTTTGACCCCCATGCCGTCAGTCAGTCCGCCCAAATGCAGAAGGTGCAAGCCTATCAGCTCAAATTCTTGAGTTCCACCGGACAGCCTTACACGCTGCTCCCCCATAGCGGATCGCTTGCCGCAACCCGTAACCCGCTGATGGGCTACCAGTTGGTTCCCCATCAGAAGAGCCAGTTTTGGACGATTAACCCCCAGGGGTTCCGCGATCCCGACCCCGTCACGCCCGAAAAGCCACAGGGCGAACTGCGGATTTTTGTCTTGGGTGGCTCAACGGCATTTGGGCAGCTCAGCAGCACCGATCAGGCAACTTTTTCCAGCCAGCTTGAGAAATCGCTGAACAGTCAGGTTGCCGCACAGCAATCGACTCCTGTCCGCTACCAGCCTGCTATCTTGCCTTATCTGGCTGAAGATGTAGACAAAGTGCTGGCATTGCCGCCCCGCATCCCCGATCGCCAGTATCGAGTCATCAATGCCGCCGTGCCGGGATATACCTCTGGCAACGAGCTAGCCATGCTGATGCAGCAGGTGGTCAACTACAACCCAGATATGATCATTGTCCTAAATAGCTATGCCGATCTGACCCTGCCCAGCACGGAAAGCGGCGCAGATATTCCGGGGCTGGATGAGGTCTTGCAGGGCAAAGGCAAAGAGACGGAGGCGCAGCTTGGAGACATCGTGAAAGGCTGGTTTAACGACCTGTACTTAGTCCAGGGGTGGCAGCGCTTTATCTTGCGATCGCCCCAGCCGCCCAAAGATGCGGGCATCATGCTCAACGTGATGACTGCTAACCCCAATGCCACGCTCGACCAAACCTTGCCTGCGGATACCGCTGAGCTAAGCCACCGGGTCGATCGCTACCGGGGCTACATGCTCCAGATGGCGCGCTGGAGTGCGGCAGCTAAGAAACGGCTGTTCATTGGAATTCAGCCGGATATCACCAGCCGTCAGAGCATGACTGCCGAAGAACAGGCGATCGCCGCTCAGCTAGGGACTGGCTATGCGGAGAAGATCAAAGCGGGACATGCGAAGATGCTAGTGGCTGCCACCCAAGTCGCCAAAAGCTCTGCAACGGTCGAACTGCTCGATTTGCAGAATTTGTATGCCAAATCCGCTAAGCCTGCCTTCCAGAGTCCGACTAGCCTGACGGATACGGCAAATCAGGAGCTAGCGAAGCAGTTTTATCAGGCGATCGGCAAGTCGTTGGCGATCGAGCCAAAGCCGTTTGGTTCATAAGCTTGCGTTTAACGCAGCGATCGCCTTGCCCAACCGCTCAGCCAGTCTACGCCAAAGGTTAGCACCCCAAAGCAGACTAACGTGACCAAAAGTCCGCGATAGTCAAAACTGCTGAGCTGTTCGGTTAGGACTCGTCCTAAGCCGCCTGCTCCCACTAGTCCGACAATCACTGTTTCGCGCAGGCAAACCTCCCAGCGATACAGCGTGTAAGACAAAAAGCGGGTCAAAGTCAGCGGCAAAACGCCATAGAGAAACACCAGTGCGGCAGGCGTTCCCTGGGCTTTGAGCGCAATTAGGGGACGCTGATCTAAATTCTCCGTCACTTCTGCCATCAGTCGCCCCAGGATGCCTAAATTGTGCAGCCCTAGGGCGATCGCTCCTGGTAAAATGCCTGGAAACAGGACAAACAGCGCCACTAAAGCCCAAATCGGCGCGGGAATTGCCCGACTCAGCAGCAGCACCGCCCGACTCGCCAGCAGCCCCGCCCAAGCGCCGATCGCACTTTGCCGCTGCCCCATCAGCAAGCCTCCTGGCAAAAAGAAATTATGCGCTGCCGGAAACGACAGCAAGATGCCGCCCCCTGCGGCGATCGCGATCGCCAAGACTGACATCGCCAAAGTTTGCACCGACAGATTAGCCAACTGCTGGAGTTGCGGCAGGCTGACTGTGACTGGAAAAGTCGATCGCCCTATGGATTGCAGCAGCGCTAGGGTGCGAGGAGAACCCAGCTTGCTAAAGTCAGCCTGCACCTGCCAAAAGCTGAAGCCAATTAGCACCAGAATCCCAAATCCCACCAGTCCCACCAGCGGATCGCGACGGGAAGACCGCAGCGAAGTCGATTGGCGCGTTCTGGCACGATCGCGAAAATTTAGCTCAATCCGGCTGGGCGAACCCAAGCGCTGCCGCAGCCAAGCGCTACCCCAGTCCACTAGCCCGTTCAGCAAGAACAGCGCGTAAAACAATGTCCAGAGCTGGGCGTAACGCAGCGATTGCAAACTCAGCAAAATCTCGTAGCCCAAACCGCCCGCACCGATAATTCCTAGCACCGCCGCCGATCGAATCGAGCATTCAAACCGATAGAAGCTGTAAGACAGCAGATCCAAAAACGCCTGCGGAATCAGGCTGTAGAAAAACGCGGTCAGCGGTGCTACTCCGCTGTTGAGCAAAGCCTCTAGCGGCTGACGCGGCGTTTCGTCCAGAATTTCGGCAAAGATTTTGGCGACGATCGCCCCATAGGGAATTGCGATCGCCAGTACTGCCACCAGCGGATCGAGTCCCAAAATACTGACAAAAAATAGTCCCCAAATCAGCTCATGAATGGCGCGTGGGATCGCCAACATTGCCCGAACGGTTCGCCAAACTGCCCGGTTGGGCGATCGCCAAACCGCAATCCACCAAATTTCTGACGCGAACAGTCCGACTACCAGCCCAAAGCCGATACTAAGCACCGTGCCACAAACGGCAAAGCTCAGCGTTGTCACCGTGGCATTGAGGACAAGCTGCACAAAGGGCGGACTCAAATCTGGGTGAAGACTTGCCGCCCAGAACCGACCCAAAAGTTCCAGTCCATCGGGATTGAACAGATCTTTCTGAAACAGCCCTGCCGCTCCTACAGATAGCCCGATTGCCGCCAAAGCCAGCAATCCCCAGCCCAGTCCAGCCCGAAAGATAGGCGGACGAGCAGGAATAGGCGATCGCGGCATCAGATCCATGCTTTACTTCAAGCGATACAGCTCGTCGATCAACGCATCCGAAACAGATGAGGGCGGCGCATCAAACAGGATTTTGCCCTCACGCAAGCCGACGATCCGATCGCAATACTGCCGTGCCAGTTCGATTGAGTGCAGACTCACCACCAGCGTTTTGCCTGCGGCGACTAGATCTCGCAGCAGCCCCATGATTTCTTGGCTACGTTCTCGGTCGAGGCTAGAGACTGGCTCATCCGCCAAAATCACCTGCGGATCTTGCACCAACACCCGCGCTAAAGCCACCCGCTGCTGCTGTCCTCCCGATAGGCGATCGGTGCGATCGTACAGCTTTTCGGGAATCCCGACCTGCGACAGTGCCTGCAATGCCGTCTCCACCTCCAGTGGATAAACCAGCGACAGCAGCGCTTTCAAAAACGACCAGCGACCAAGCTGCCCCGCATTGACGTTATGCACCACCGCCAGATTATCCACAAGCTGAAACTGCTGATAAATCGTGCCGATTTGCCGCTGCACCCGCCGCAACTGCCCCCCGGACAGCCGCCGCAGCGATCGCCCCAACACCCACACCTCGCCTTCAGAAGGCAACAGAGTCCCATTCAGCAAGCGGAGCAAGGTACTCTTGCCTGCGCCGCTTGCCCCCACTAAAGCCACTCGCTCTCCGGCGTAGATTTGCAGATCGATCGCCCCCAAAGCCACCGCCTGTCCAAACCGCTGCTCCACGCCTCTCAGCTCCAACACGGGATCGCCGCCCAAGCTAGCGCTACTGAATCTTGCCAATCTGTCGCCCCACCGCCTCAATTTGGCTGTAGTTAGAATTTTGGGTCGGCACAAACTTATTTGCCCCAAACAAGTCCAAGATCTCTTTTTGCTCCGGCACTTTTGGATCGAGCTTCAGCAAAGCCGCCTGCACCTTATTGGCAAAATCCGCCCCATAGCGTTCCTTCACCGCCGGATTGATCACCCAGTGGTAGTCAAAAAAGGCAGGCGATCGCCACAGCACCTCGACCTTACTCAAATCGACTTCCTTCGCCTCCAGCCGCTTTTTCCAGACCTGCTCATTCACGGCTCCCACCTGATAAGTCCCGGCTTCGACCAGTTGGATCGTGGCATCATGCGACTTGGAAAACCCAACTTCTCCTTTGAAATCTGCCAGCTTTACGCCTGCCTGCTCCAAGAAGTACTGCGGCATCAGCCGACCCGATGTCGAGGACTCACTGCCAAACGTCATCGTGTGCCCCTTCAGCGTTTCCAGCCCTTTGGCATCGCTAAACGGCGCAAGTCCAGATTTCTTGTTTGCAATAAACAAACTGTGAAACTGAGCATCAATATCCCGCTGGGCGATCGCCTCTGCCCCTGGAACTTGCAACCGGGCTTGCACCC
>JBBSFA010000215.1:0-5991 GCA_038239185.1 Elainellales cyanobacterium
CCTGAAACTAACGGCGCATGGCTTCAGGTACGGCTCCCCTGGCGCTGTTCAGAAGCAGCAGGTTTGGACAATCCTAAAGATGCGCTGTAGTGCAAAGATCTGTCACTTGGTCGCCTCCTCACTTAAACTGGAAAGTTGGGTAGCGTAAAAGTAACTTGCTTAACTTAGACTTGCTTAGCTTAGACTTGCTTAACTTAGATAAGTGCTTAATTGAAAGTGAATGACGACTGAACGGTTGCAAAAGATTTTGTCGCAGTGGGGAATCGCTTCTCGCCGTCAGGCTGAGCAGATGATTTTGGATGGGCGCGTGCGGTTGAACGGCGCAGTCGGGCAGTTGGGGCAAAAAGCTGATCCGCAGATCGATCGGATTGAAGTAGACGGCAAGCTAATTCAACCGCAAAACCGTCCGGATCAGCTCTATCTACTGCTGCATAAACCTTTGGGCATTGTCTCCACCTGTGCTGATCCGGAAGGGCGATCGACCGTGCTAGAGTTGCTGCCAGAGGCACTGCGGCACAATTCTGGGATTCATCCCGTCGGACGATTAGATACCGATTCCACAGGGGCTTTGCTGCTTACAAACGATGGCGCACTGACGGCGCACCTGACCCATCCCCGGCATGATGTCACCAAAACGTATTGCCTCTGGGTAGAAGGACAGCCGCCAGAGTCAGTTTTAGCGCAGTGGCGACGGGGCATAGTGTTAGACGGCAACCCGACTTGCTCAGCTCAGGTTCGGGTCTTGCGGCGACAGCCCCCCACTGCCACCACTCCCCAGGGCGAAACTTGTCTGCAAGTCGTGCTGCGAGAAGGCAGAAACCGCCAAATTCGGCGGGTTGCTCTTCAGCTAGGCTATCCCGTGATCAAGCTGCATCGAGTTGCGATCGGCGCGATCGAACTAGGCGATTTGCCTAGGGGAGCTTATCGGGCTTTGAGCGAGGCAGAACTAGCACCCCTTCGTGCAGAACTAGAACTGGCTCAGTCCCACCCTCAGTCCCTATCCCCATCCCAAAGCCAGATGCCGAAGCCAGAGCAGTTGGAGGCGCATTTATGATGACGAAAGACGTTTCCCTCAATCAACAAGAGCAAATTCAACGGCTGATGCAAATCGGAGCCTATCTGCGTCAGGTACGGGAAGATAATGAACTTTCGCTAGAAGAAGTAGCAGCTCGCACCCTCATCCAACCGCGACTGCTGAAAGCGATCGAATCTGGCGAAATGCACCAGTTGCCAGAACCAATCTACATCCAGGGTTTCATCAAGCGCTACGCCGATAGCTTAGGACTAGACGGCGCTGACTGTGCGGATGCGTTTCCCACAGACCGAATGATGCGAGTCCCACAGCAGTCTGCTTGGACAGATAGCCCCACGGCGCAGTTGCGCCCACTCCACCTGTATGTGGCATATATCGCGCTGATCATGGCATCCGTGAGTTTGTTGTCCTACATTGTGGGGCGATCGTCTCCTGCCACGAGTGTGTTATCTAGCTCTAGGAGTAACGTCAGCCCAACGCACAGCTTACAGAGTCCCGCACCGGATGCAGTTTCAGGCAGCACACCAATCGCAGCGACTAATAAAACCAATAGCAGCGCCACGCTAGGTCTTTCCGCGATCGCTACTTCCCCGACTCCAACCACGCTATCAAAGCCGATCCAAGTCGAGATGAAGCTAACTGCTCAGTCCTGGATTGAGGTAGAAGTGGACGGCTCAGTCAAACTAGCTGAAGTGCTGCAAGAAGGCGCAGAGCGCAGTTGGACAGCAGATAAAGAGCTGAGAGTGCGATCGGGGAATGCAGGCGGCGTGATTCTGGCATACAACGGTGGGACATCCGAGAAAATGGGCGCACCCGGAGCCGTAGAAGAGAAAACCTTCTCGCCTGCCTCACCCAGCCGCAGTGCAGCCAACCCAGTCAAGCCCAGAAATTAGGCGCTTTTCAGCCTGGAAACAGGCAGGACAAAAAACAAACATAAAGCGATTTCACCGATCGTTCTGGCAATAATCACCGTCAAGAAATGAGTCTGACTCAGTGCGATCGCCACACAAGCCGAAGCCACAAAGACTCCAGTCAGACTAGACTTGAGCCAACTCTGCTGGCTCAGCTTAGAGAGACTATTGCCTTCCTGCTCGACCCAAGCGGCAAGCCAGAAACTCAACACTGTCACCACGATCGCCCACAGCACAAAGGCGATCGGCGGAACTGTCCCCACTTTGAACCAGCCCAGCAGGTCAATCAGAAAATAGTGAACTGGAACCACGGCAAGAGAGCTAATTCCTCTAAGCGATAAACTCCTGGAAATGAAGCTGGGGCAGCGATCGCTACAAAAAAGCATCGCGATCGCTAAGCAAACTAGAATCGCCACAAAGCTCAAGCTGTAAAAAGCCAGACTCATCGATCCCCATCGGAAGAACACAGATCCTTTGGCAGCCAAGAAGATCGAGATCAGCGCAGGCAAGACGGCTGCACCCAAAATTTTGGCGATCGCCTGAAAGCGCTGCTGTTCTAATTTGCTTTGCAGCCGGGCGATCGTGGCTCCTGCTATAAAGCCCAGCAAGGGATAAGCCAACCAGGGTGACAGCGGATACGAGACGTTTGGCATTAGCTTTGTGCCCAAAACAAAGTCAACAGCCCAAAGATTTTCAACCCAGCCAAAATGAGCCACGATCGCTCCAATCCCATAGCGAAGCAGCGTAATCCCAACGATACCTAAGGCGCTAAAGGCGATCGGGGCTTTTGAGATGCGAATTAGCTCTAAAACTACGATCGAAAGCCCAATAAATCCCAGAAAATCCAACCACCAGCCATTTCCATTGCTCCAAGCCAACAGCAAATCAGCCAGCCAAAGAATGCCCGCCTTGGTCAGAACGCTTGCCCAACGACTCGTCTTTTTGCGCTGATAAGACTGAATGCCCGTCCCGACTCCAGTCACAAAGAAAAATATGACAGGCGCAAAGCTAGCTACAAAGAGCAATGCCTCAGTCAATCCGCTCTCCATAAACTGCGGCGACAGGAGTTTTACCCCCACATGGTTGACAACCATCATCACCGCCGCAATGCCTCGCAAAACATCCAACTCTTTCCAATGAGCACGTACCGGGGTTGCACTAGCCATAGTTACTTGAGAATCGGGGGGCATAAGCAAAAATCTAAGTTTGAGGGTCGGACTGCCAAACTGCATCGCGGTCATCCTAGCCCGCAAGGCAATCTCTCGCTGAATCAACTCAGCAATCTTTATGGGAGTTTCAATGACTCAGAGGTAAATTACGGTCGGAAAATGAAAAAATGCAGGAATGCGATCGCTAGCCACAGCAGAAAGCTATGGCGCGTCAGCCGCAATGCCTGCCAAATCACTTCGGGCGCGATCGGGCGCAAAGCCTCTCCTAGCAAAGGCTTCTGTTTGATCACGCCGCGATATCGGTTGGCTCCCCCCACCTGCACGCCCAACGCAGCGGCATAGGCGCATTCGCTCCACCCCGCATTCGGACTCGGATCATGGATGGCATCTCGCTGACAGAGCTGCCAAACGGCTCGTGGCTTGCCGGAGAGCAGCGCGATCGTCAGCACCGTCAGCCGACAGGGAATCCAGGTGAGGCAGTCTTCTAGCTGAGCGCTGTACCTGCCAATATCTGTATAGGGCGCTTCACGATAGCCCACCATCGAATCCAGTGTGCTGGCGGCTTTGTAAGCCAGCGCGATCGGCACGCTGCCAAGGGGCAGCATTGCCCCTGCGATCGCCCAAAGCAGCGGAGCCATCACCCCATCGGTGGCATTCTCGGTCACAGTTTCCAGCACAGCACGAAGAATTTCCGCCTCCGACAAATCGTCGGTATCGCGCCCCACATACAAGCTGAGCTGACGGCGAGCTGCTGCTAAATCGCCCTGTTCCAGCGGACGCAAGACGGCTTCAGCCGCAGATCTGAGACTGCGCCCCGCAAAACAGCTCGCTAGCAAAATGCTCTCGATCGCTACTCCAAACAGTGGATTCAGCCCTGCTGCAATACGAACCAGCAGCCAACCGACCAACCCACTGCCGATCACTAGACCGATCGCCAATCCCAGTCCCGCGATCTGTAGCCCGACAGGAGATGACAACCGCTTCAGCCAAAATTGCGTATAGCGCTTAATGCACCAGCCCATCACCTGCACCGGATGCAGCCAATTCCAGGGATCGCCAATCCCGTAATCCAGACAGGCGGCGATCGCTAAAACCAACAAGCGATCGGCAGACAGAGAATTCAGGAACGGCAAAATAGAGGCGGACATGCTCGATCGACCTTTTTGGAGCGCACTAAAAGCCTACAGCTTGTTGCAACTCTTAACACCTGCGTTAAACAGCTTGATACTTGAGCTTGGTAGACTGTTAGAGCAATAAATTACTGCATTTATACTGGTTCGGCTAAACCTCCCGCCCGATCCGCGATCGCTGCGTTGATCTCGATCAGGTGGGGTTTGGACAGAAGACCGCAGCGAGACTAAAGGTAAACATGGTAGATTCTCTGAAAAAGCCGGATATTCAAGAGCTTCGTCCTGGGGTGAAGATGCCCTCTCAGGACACCATTCTCACTCCTCGGTTTTACACCACCGACTTCGAGGAGATGGCAAACATGGACATCTCCGTCAACGAAGACGAGCTGAACGCCATTCTAGAAGAGTTTCGGGCAGACTATAACCGCCACCACTTTGTCCGGAGTGAAGTCTTTGATCAGTCTTGGGATCACATCGATGGCGAAACGCGCCGTCTGTTTACTGAGTTTCTAGAGCGCTCCTGCACCGCTGAGTTTTCGGGCTTTCTGCTGTATAAAGAGCTGTCCCGTAAGCTGAAGGGACGGAGTCCGGTGCTGGCAGAGTGCTTTAACCTGATGTCTCGCGATGAGGCTCGGCACGCTGGATTCCTCAACAAAGCCATGTCTGATTTCGGGCTTCAGCTCGATCTCGGCTTTTTGACCGAAAGCAAGAGCTACACCTATTTCAAGCCCAAGTTCATCTTCTACGCCACCTATCTCTCCGAGAAGATTGGCTACTGGCGCTACATCACGATCTTCCGCCATCTGGAAGCTCATCCTGAAGATCGCATCTACCCCATTTTCAATTTCTTCGAGAACTGGTGCCAAGACGAAAACCGCCACGGCGACTTCTTCGATGCCATCATGAAGTCGCAGCCGCAGTTCCTCAACGACTGGAAAGCCAAACTCTGGAGCCGTTTCTTCCTCTTGTCGGTGTTCGCCACCATGTACCTCAATGACATCCAGCGATCGGCCTTCTATGCCTCGCTGGGGCTGAACGCACGGGACTACGACATCCATGTGATCGAGAAAACCAACGAAACAGCAGGTCGCGTCTTCCCGGTGATTCTGAACGTGGAGCATCCCGACTTCTTCCGGCTGCTGGATCGCTCGGCTGAAGCAAACCTGAAGATCAGCGAAGTCAGCGGCTCTAATGCCCCCGGCTTTGTGAAACTGCTGCGGAAGATCCCCTCTGTGGCGGCGATCGCGACCAATCTGCTACGGCTTTACTTTATGAAGCCGATCGACATGACCAAGATTGAAGGCACGGTTCGGTAGGCGATCGTTGTTTTGAGTTCTTGAAAAGGTGGCTCTGCATTAGCGGAGCCACTTTTTAGTTCCATTTTTGTGTTATTGATCTTCTTTCAACTTCTTTTTCAGGTTTATCAAGGCATCTTCGGCTGCCCGTTTTTCTGCCTCTTTTTTGCTACGCCCTCTTCCTTCTCCAATCTGCTGATACTCACCTGTTTGGGGGTCGTATATCAATACCCTGGAAACAAATTCCGGCGCGTGATCTGTTCCGCCTTCCTTCTCGGTTTCATATCGTGGCGGAGGTGTACCAAGAACTCCTTGGACTAGCTCCTGTAGCTGATTCTTAGAATCTACGTTCGATCGAATCACCATTATTGCTTGGGGAACCGACTCGAATAGAGCTTCAACCAGTGGACGGATGGCTTCAACGTTGCGGCGATTGTCCAGATAATACGCCCC
>JBBSFA010000216.1:0-5982 GCA_038239185.1 Elainellales cyanobacterium
CATGCGACGAGTGATCCGATCGCGCCGATTGCTCTGTCTCTACCTCTATTTTGGGCGACGAAGCAAATGGGCTAATCGGTTTTTCTTGAAAAAGGCGATCGATCCCACTCTTATCCAGCGTTTGGGAAATTGCCGCCATGCGACGGGCTTGATCGTGGGTGATGCTAGCTTCGGTATTGCCCAGTCCAGGCGCATTCCATCGCTGCGTCGCCGGATCAAAATACGACTGAGCGCGCGCCCACAGAATCGCATCTTCGCCAGTTTTGCCGATCGCATGAGCCTTTGCCAGCCAGTCAATGTAACCCTGTCGATCGAGGGCAGCTTTGGGAGCCTGGTTCGCTAAATCAATCCCATTCAGAGTTTCTTCTAAAGTCAGATTCACCCCATCCGCGATCGCCGTGGCTTGCAGAACAGCGGCTTGATCTTGCAGACGTTGGAGCTGTTTGCGATCGGCTTCTTCCGGCGAAGCAGCGCCATGCTGGTAGGAAAAACTGCCCAGATTCCAGGCTTTGTTTCCCGGATCAACATGACCATAGTAGGCAGGGTTGCGATCGCCATCTGCTGTACGAGTTCCTTCGGCGCTGCCTACTGCTTTGGCGACCAGCGAGTCAGAATCCCCAGCAAACAGGCTATCTAAGCTGGGAACCGGATCGGCTCCAGGATTAGAGACTGGAGAGGCGATCGCCGCAGGAGGAGGATTCGTCTGAGCGATCGCCCTGCCCGATGATGGATTGAACTGCAATTCAACGGGTTTTTGAGCAGATGCAGCTTTGACCGTTTGCAGCAGATCTGAGGCGATCGGGGATGCAGGAGTTGATGGCTTTGAGGTCGGCGCATCGGGTAGATCAGGCGGTGGCGATGGATCATCCCACCCTGTGTTAGAACTTCCGACGGGCGCATCGATCGCATTAGTAGGTAGGGGTAGGCGATCGTCCGCTTGAGCGGCAGGGCTATGTACCGCTAAGGCTGCCAAAAGTGAAGCCGTCAGACTCACAATCAGCAGAGAATGCCACAGCAAAGCCTGTAGTAATAGAGGGTAATTTTTTTTCATCGCAGCGCTCACATTAGGGGGAAGTCAAAATACGCTCTAAAATATCTTTGCCGGGTTCAACAATTGTCCAAGTGCCGTCCGGCTGTCGTCGCAGCGTCGTGAAATGTAGGTAATCTCCAGTGCCGATCGCTGTGCCCTTCGAGATCTCTCCCAGGTTGGTTTGAGTCAGCCCACAAAGGCGAAACAAATAGGCTGGGATCTCTGGGGTTGAGTACAAAACGCAGCCTTCGATGCTAGGCTGCGCTCGTCCGGGAAAGGGAGCATAAACTGCATCGCCGCTGAGCTGGATGGAAATGTCACCCAATCCCGCCACAACCAGATGATTGGCAAGCCGATCGCCCTGCTTGACTGCCCAGTTTTGCTGAATCTGAATTTCCCGCACTGGCTCCGGACTCGCTCGGAGGCTGCAAGCCGTTGTGATCAGCGCGATCGCGATTCCACTCCCCCAAAGCAACCAAACTTTGAAAGTCTGGAAAAGCTGCTGAATGAACTGCTGTTGACCTATCAGCCTGTTCATGGTTTCTGAAAACTAAATCGATAGCCTGCATACTCATCCCCCTCGTAAAGCACGACCAGCCAGGTATCGGGATCAAAGGCGAGGGGGTAGACCTGGCGCTCAGCGGGAACTCCAGCCCGGATTTCGATCGGCGGCAGTTGGCAATAAGACTGCTGTAAAATATCCTGCACTTTGGCTTTAGGTTCGCGCTCTGAGACTGCCAGAAACTCCGCCAGTTTTTCGCGCGAGAGATTCACATCCGCGTGAATTTCTCCCTGGCAGGTTTCGATCGGATGATGGGATTTACTAACGGAGTTGCTCAACCAATTGCTCCACCCGCCGACCCGTCGCAAATCCGATCCCAACACGCCAACCGTCAAGAAAATACCGCCCAGCAACAGGATTTTTAGCCAGGGAGAATCGCCCTCAAGGTCACTCATTGCCGCCCTCCTTAGGTTCCATCCCCGCAAAACAGACTGTCACCAGCAATAGCCATACTGTTCCTAAAATCAATGAACTCACTGGTTACCTCCTTGAATGGTTTTCAAATATCCAAACGGTATACTTTCGATCGCCTCAGGCGACTCTAAGGCGATCTAGAGAAATAACCGTCCGGTTAGCCAAAAGCCCAGCATGATTGCAATCAGTCGCCCACTCCACTTCAACATTGAGTGAGGCGTGACAGTCGATCGCCAGATCGCGATCGCCCCCGGAGCTACCATCAGCACAAAGGCAGGAAACTGAAAGGCAGGATGGGCTGTCACCAGCAAGTTCAGCAGTACACGCACCACCATTGCCCCGATCATCAGCGTTGCGCCTTCTCGCAAGGTGAACGGCTGGGATTTGCGGCGTTTTGCCCGACCGGATGCTGGATTCACACGGGGTTTGCCTGCTGCACTTTTGCTCCCGTTCGTGCTTGATGTGCTTTTGCTTGATGCACCGAGCAGCCATTGGCTGAAGGCTTTTGTCCATGACCTTGAGCGATGAGGCTGCGTTGCCCGATGCCGCAATGCCTGCGCTGTGAGTTCAGCTTCTCGTTCGGCTTTGAACCAATCGATCGCGCGTCCAGACACGACTAGTACACCGCGATCGGTTTTTTCCACCTGCGGCACGGCGATCGGTTTGTACTCGCATAGGGCAGGAATTTGCAGATCGGTTTCGGCGTATCCATGCTGGGTGGCGCTGGTCAGCTCTAGGGTTTTCCAGTCGCGCTCAACTTGTTTGGCGATCGCCTTAAGTTCCAACAGTGCGGCTTCTTGAGTGGTGGCTAACTCGTTGACATGTTGCGCCTGTGCCTCTAGCTGCTGCATCGCAAGCTCGATTTGCTGTGTCGGACTGTCCCACACCGACTGAGCCAACTGCTGGAGATATTGAGTGGATTTCTCTTGCAGGCGAGCGACGGTATCTGCCAGCGGATCGGCACGGTGGGAAAGGTGAGGTTGCCAATCGACCTGTCCATCCCAAGCGGGTTCATTCGGTTCGATCGGCGCGGGGGCAGAGCGGGGCTGGATGGGCGGCAGGGCGATCGATTTTGCCGGCTGACGCGGGGCTTCTGGATTGGGTGCTGGTGCGTCCGGCTGTGAGGCAGGCTCCTCAACGGGTTGCCATGCTGGATGAACCTCCAGGTGAGTCCGCTTAGCAGGGGCTTTAGTAGGGGCTTTAGCAGCGGCTTTGGTCGATCGCGCTGCGTTGAGTGAAGTGACAGTCCGTGAGGGATTAGTCCGGGGCGCAGGGTCAGGCTGCGGATCGGCGTGGATCGATCGCAAAGTTGCCTTAATTGCCCGTAGCTCGGTTTGGGATTCTTTTGCTTGGGATTCTCTCATAGTTGCCTCCCGTGTTGGGTCTTAAGAGTTAGTTCTATAGCTGGAGAATTGGCTAATTGGCAGGGCAATCCACCAGCTATAGTACTTTCTTAGTACGATAGTACTCTAAATTTAGTACATGTGTACTTAAACTTCAACTGAAACTTCAACAAAGTCATCAAAGATTCCAGATTTCGGGAACAAATAATTTCAGAATGGGTGCAAAATCTGCCCGCTTTGGACAGGAGTGCGAGTATTCGATCGGTATTTCCCTGAGATTTTTCAGTTCCAAGAGATTAGAGTCCAAGCGCCAAAAAGCAGTCCCCAGAAGCGTTTTTCGCCTTTGGGGACTGCTTTTTAGAGAGATTGAGGAGAGAGATTGAGGCGAATTTTATGGACTGGTAGAGGAAGTGGAGGGCATTCCAGCGCTAGACAGATGGAAATTATCAATCCAGGCGTATTCCTGCGATCCTTGTTCGGGCTGGTCGGATTCTGCAAACAGCCCAACTTTGACCTTGCCCACTGGTAAATTGCAGGGCGTATCAAAATGGGGAATCCATTTTTCTGTGCCGGGTTCTCTAATTTCTGTAATCAGCCTGCCGTCTTTATAGGTCAGACGCAGTTCCACCGAAGGTTTTTCCCATAGGGCATCAATCAGGTCAGCATCGGTTCTGGAGTCAATGCCGTTAGTCTCCTTAAGCAAGACGACCATGATCTGCTGCTGGATATTGAATTCAATCACAAACTTGAAATAGTTGTCTAAGTCCTTAAAAACAACGATGCCAGCTTGCCCAAACGGAGTAGTGTTGAAGAAGCCCGCTTGGGTTTGCACGACAAAGCCATCGCCGAGAGAGACATCATTCAAATAAAGAATGGGAACAGGAGACTGATTTGGGTAGGTTTCGGGCGTTCTATAAAATCCATGCTTTTGATATCGCCGCAGCTTGAGTCGTCCCTCTGTGAGCGACCAATCTTTATCAGACTCATTGATCCATTTCCACTGAGGTTTCAGCGTTGTGCCATTAAAGTCATCGCTGAAATTTCCTGCTGCGCTGATGGGAGTTGAAACGGGCGCTGGGGCTGTGACTGCTGGAGTGGTCGTCTGAGCCAAACTGCTGCGATCGCGCTGTTCAGTCTCTACTGATTCCTGAAACATCACCAGGTTATCCTGGGCAGCGGTTTTGAGAGAGTGCAAATGACTCGGATTGCACAGGATTGCCAAAGCCATACTTAAGATAGCAAGGATACCGATGATTTCTCTGGATAGCCGCATGATTGATCTCTAAGCCTCAGCCAGTTTTCGTTCTCTTCTTTCCCCCTAGACAGCCTAGACAGCCAAGAGGTCATCGTCTACAGTCTATGTCAGGGTCGATCAATATAGCTTATAGGTTCCCTGCATGTCCTTTTCGTCCGCCGCTGCACCCAATCCATCATCTAGCCAACCGATGATTCTAGGCTTTGATCCGGGTCGCCAGAAATGCGGTTTAGCAGTGATGGGACTCGATCGCCGTCTGCACTATCACGAAGTCATCCCAGCCGAAGCTACGATCGAAACGATTCAATTCTTGCGGCAAAAGTTCCCCGTCTCTACGCTAGTCATGGGCGACCAAACCAGCGCTAAAGACTGGCGGCAAAAGCTGACCAGTGATTTGCCTGAGCCTCCCCGCATCGTCATGGTAGATGAACGATATAGCACTCTGGAAGCCCGCGATCGCTACTGGCAGATGTATCCGCCTGCGGGTTTGTCTCGGCTGATCCCAGCAGGAATGCGGGGCGTTCCGCGTCCGATTGATGACATTGTAGCGATTTTGCTGATTGAGCGGTATCTGGGACGGCTGACAGAACTGACCGGGTAGAAGCCCTTGGCTGTCACCTAAATGGCATCTGAAGGGTTAAGTGGCGCTTGCTTCAGAATTTTGCAGATCCACACCTTCGTAAAGGTCAGCGATCGCCAGCTCTACACCGATCGAGCTTAGCGAAAGTGCAGTTGCGTCGGCTTCGTTGTCACGAAACCGCCAAGAGCCGTCCTCAAGCTTCGTGTAATGTTCAATTTCGATCGCGTACTGATTGACCAGCAGGTATTCTTGGAAACTGGGAATGGATCGATAGTACCGAAATTTAGAGGAGCGATCGTAATCTTGAGTGGATTTCGAGAGCACTTCGACAATCAAGCGCGGATTGGTAATCGTGTCTGTTCGCTGCTCCTGAAAGACTGGCTCTCCCTGAATCACCATCACATCTGGATAAACATAGATCCGATGCTGTGGAATCCAAAGGCGAAGATCGCTCAGAAAGGGTTCAAAGTTTTTGCCTCGCAGAGCTGCTTTGAGCAAAGCAAAGAAGTTACCCAAAATTCGATTGTGGTCGATCGATCCCCCGGTCATCGGGATAATTTCTCCGTTGCAGTATTCGCTGCGACTCTCGGCTGTCTGTTCGATCGCCAAATATTCATCGGTAGTATAAAGACGAGCTTGAGTCTGTCGAGACTGGGTCTGCATCGATCGCTCCTCTAAAGAAAATCTGGCTAGCCTTCTGCCACTGTGGGTTGGGCTTCTGGAGATGGCTGATCTGTATCTGGCTGAGTTACGGCTGGCTGTGCGCTGGCGGTAATGGGCTTTTTAGAGAAAACCAAG
>JBBSFA010000217.1:0-5982 GCA_038239185.1 Elainellales cyanobacterium
AACGACCATCAGAATCAATAAAACAGAGGTGAGGCAGTTGCTGGTTTGGATGAATTTGCGAAATCTTTTTTCTTTCTCTAGCTCCGATTTGGCTCTGGCTTGCTTTTCCGTTTGTAAGGCAATGTCTGCCTCCAACTGTTCCACCCGCCTTGAGATTTCCAACGCTTTTTCGGCTTTGCGGCGATCGAGTTCCTGACTGGCCGCAAGGTATTGGTGATCCAAATCGGCTAAGCTCTTGCCGTTCGCCCAGGTCAAAGCCTCTTTGAGCGCCTGACCTCGCAGCAGCCGCGATTCATCCTGGCAAGTAGACTTCACCCAGGCGTTGAGCGATCGCGAGTAGGGACGGAGGCGAGCTAACTGAGCGCTGATCCAGTCCTGGTTAAAAATCAGCGCGTACAGGCGGTTGTAAACGCGCAGCCTGCCGTTCTGCTTCACGACTAAGCCAGAGAGCTGAAGCTCAATTTGTTCGGGGCTGCTGTCGGCAACAATGCCCTCTGGTAGCCCAATGCAGTCGAATTTCGATGCCTCCCAGATGCGCTGATACAGCCCTAGCAGCCGCCCAATCCGGTCTTCCTGCCAGAGTAGCCGATCGCTGATCGGTTTGAAATGGGGCGGATCATCCTGCGCTTCCCAATTCTGGATCACTTTGCTGAAGAGGAGGCGATCGAGCCATTCATCTAGTCTTTCGGTTTCGATCCCAGTTTGAGGAGCGTCCGGAACAGCCGTTTCAGTCAGGATCAAGTGACAAAGTTTTTGGGTGAGGAAGGGCTGTCCGCCTGTCCAGCTAAAGATGGTCGCTAGCAAGCCTTGCGGATCGCTGGTTTTAGCAGCCAGTCCGCTGATCAACTGATGGCTATGTTCAAGCTCTAGCCCACATAGCTCAATCCCTTGCCCCAAATCGAAAGGCGATCGCTGGCGATCGCGAATCAGGTTGGCAGGAGTGGAAACGCCGATCAGCGCAAAGGTGAGGCGATGATAGGCAGGGTCGCTGGCTCGTTTCTCATAGCAGTTTCGCAGCACCCCAAAAAAGTCGTCTGTCTCAAACTGCTTGAGCCGGATGACACTGTCAATCTCTTCCCAAAAAATGACGATCGACTCTGGGACAGCGGGAAGCAGCACTTCACTGAGAAAGAGACTCAAATGCTGCACTGGAGAAAGCAACTGATGGGTTTCCCACCAAGTCTCTAAGTTAAAGCGATCGTACAGCTTAAACTGATTCACCAAGCCGTCAATAATCCCGGCATACCACTGAATCAGCGTGATATCTGTGCCGATTTCGGTCATGTCTACCACCGCGCAGGCAAAGCCATCCGCCTGCAAGCGCTGAATCGTTTGGACGCGCAGGCTAGATTTGCCCATCTGCCGAGAGTTGAACACATAGCACAACTGTCCGGCTTTTAAGCCTGCATACAGGTCATGATCGGCTTGACGAGGAACATAAGTGGCTGCGTCCGGGGGAAGACTGCCGCCAACTTGGTAGTGGGAGAAGGAGAGCGTCATGCGGCTAGCGGCGGATGGGGGCGATCGAATTACTGGAATTATCAGAGTTGGGGAAGAAAGTTATGCAGCGCAAAGGCTCTAGCGCGATCGCAGCAATCTATTCTCAATGCTACGCTGTGGACGGAGCCATGCCTATTACCCATCCGAGTACTCGTAAGCATCACCCATGAGCATCACCGATCGCCGCTGGCAGTTTTGGATTGACCGAGGGGGCACGTTCACCGATATCGTGGCGCGTCACCCTGACAGAACTTTAACCGTGCATAAGTTCCTGTCCGAGAATCCAGAACGCTATCCAGATGCGGCGATTCATGGCATTCGCGAGATTCTGCAAGTGCCTGACGGCGTACCGCTGCCCTCCGAGCAGATTGCCGCAGTCAAGATGGGAACAACGGTGGCAACCAATGCGCTGCTGGAGCGCAAGGGCGATCGCACCCTCTTTGTCACCACAAAAGGATTCCGCGATGTCTTGCGGATCGGCTACCAGAATCGCCCCCAGATTTTTGCCCGCCAGATTATCCTGCCAGAAATGCTCTACGAGCAGGTGATTGAAATCAACGAGCGTTATGGCGCCCAGGGTGAAGAACTAGAGCCGATTACTGCCGCAGAATCAGACCACTGTACGGCATTGCTCCAGGCGGCTTACGACAGCGGTATTCGTGCCTGTGCGATCGCCTTCCTGCACGGCTACCGCTACCCTCATCATGAACGGCAAGTGGCGGAAATTGCACGGGCGATCGGCTTTACGCAAGTTTCTGTCTCGCATGAAGTCAGTCCCCTGATGAAAATTGTCAGCCGAGGCGATACCACGGTCGTAGATGCCTATCTGTCGCCTATCCTGCGGCGATACGTCAACCAAGTGGCAGAGGAGCTGTCGATTTCTGAGCGGGCGATCGCAGACCCAACCGAAACGCGATTGCTGTTCATGCAGTCCAACGGCGGACTTACCGATGCCCATACTTTTCAGGGCAAAGACAGCATTTTGTCGGGACCTGCTGGGGGCATTGTGGGAGCCGTGCAGACGAGCAAGATGGCGGGACTCGATCGCATCATCGGATTCGATATGGGCGGGACTTCGACGGATGTGGCGCACTATGCCGGAGAGTTTGAACGCGCTTTTGAGACGGAAGTGGCAGGCGTGCGGCTGCGTGCCCCGATGATGTCAATTCATACGGTGGCAGCCGGGGGCGGTTCAGTTCTGTTTTTCGATGGGGCGCGCTATCGTGTGGGACCTAAGTCAGCCGGAGCGAATCCGGGGGCGGCAGCCTATCGTCGGGGAGGTCCCCTGACGGTGACAGACTGCAACGTGATGTTGGGGCGGGTGCAGCCCGATTTTTTCCCGCAGGTATTTGGGGTCGAGGGCAATTTGCCGCTGGATGCCGAAATAGTCCGCCATCAGTTCACGGCGCTTGCTGCCGAAATTTTGCAAGCCACAGCCGATCGCAAATCGCCTGAACAAGTTGCCAGCGGATTTTTGGCGATCGCCGTCGAGAAAATGGCAAATGCGATCAAAAAAATCTCGGTGCAGCGCGGCTATGACATTACAAACTATACGCTCTGCTGCTTTGGGGGAGCGGGAGGACAACATGCCTGTGCGATCGCGGAGGTCTTGGGCATGACGCAGATTTTTATCCATCCGTTTGCTGGGGTGTTGTCGGCTTATGGCATGGGACTGGCGAATCAAAGCGTCATGCGCGAGCAGTCGGTGGAAGTGCCGCTGACTGAGGCAGCCTTGCCGGATTTAGCCGCGCGGATCAGTGAACTCACAGCAACAGGAACCGCTGAACTGCGATCGCAGCTTGAACCCGATGCGATGCTGGACGCGATCGGCAAGATCCATCTGCGCTACGAGGGCACAGATTCAGTGCTGATAGTGGAATTTGGCAGCGTTGCCCAAATGACCCAACGGTTTGAAGCCGTCCATCAGCAACGGTATGGCTTTATTGCGCCTGACAAAAGATTAATTGCTGAAGCGCTTTCGGTGGAAGTGACGGGCACGACTGCCGATCTGGACGAACCTGTTTTTGGCAGGCTAGGAGCAGCGCGAGAAACGTCTTTGGAGGCGATCGCCACCCGACCCATGTATGTTGCGGGACACTGGCGTGAGATTCCGCTATATCAGCGAGACGAGTTACTGCCGGGAGATCTGATCCAGGGACCCGCCATCATCCTGGAAGCCACAGGCACGAATGTGATTGAGGCAGGTTGGAAAGCTACCCTCACCGATCGCCAGCATTTGATCCTCAACAGGCAGAGCAGTTCTGAAACGATTCAGACGATCGATGCGACCAAAGCCGATCCGGTTTATCTGGAGATTTTTAATCACTTGTTTATGGCGATCGCGGAACAGATGGGATTTACGCTGCAAAACACCAGCTATTCCGTCAACATCAAAGAGCGCCTGGATTTCTCCTGTGCCGTCTTCGATCAACAGGGACAGCTTGTCTCCAATGCGCCTCATATTCCCGTGCATCTTGGCTCGATGGGCGAAGGGGTGCAGACGCTGATTCAAGACTATGGGGCGGATCTGTATCCTGGCGATGTGTATGTGCTCAACAATCCCTATCACGGTGGGACTCATTTACCGGATATCACGGTCATCACTCCCGTCTTCGCAGCAGAGACTCCCGATACCCCGCTTTTCTTTGTGGCATCTCGCGGACATCATGCTGATATTGGCGGCATCACGCCCGGTTCTATGCCGCCTGATAGTACCGATATTACTCAGGAAGGGATTCTGATTACTCACTTCAAGCTGATCGATCGCGGACACTTCCGGGAGCAAGAATTCCTAGACCTGCTGACCGCTGGCGCTTATCCAGCCCGCAACCCAGCCCAAAACCTGGCAGACCTGAAAGCGCAGGTCGCGGCAAATGCCAAAGGAATGCAAGAACTTCAGAAAATGGTGCGGCAGTATGGACTTGGGACTGTGCAAGCCTATATGCAGCACGTTCAGGACAATGCAGAAGCCTCTGTGCGAAGAGCGATCGAGGCTTTGAAGGACGGTCAGTTTACCTATGCGATGGATGATGGCTGTCAGATTCAGGTGGCGATCGCGATCGATCGGGGCGATCGGAGTGCCAGAATTGATTTCACCGGGACTTCTCCGCAACAGCCCAATAACTTCAATGCGCCGTTTGCGGTCTGCAAAGCGGCGGTGCTATATGTGTTTCGCTCTCTGGTGGACGATGAAATTCCGCTGAATGCGGGCTGTCTGAAGCCGCTGGAGATCATTGTGCCGGAGCGGTGTTTGCTCAATCCGGCTTATCCGGCTGCGGTTGTGGCGGGGAATGTGGAAACCTCGCAGGCGGTAACGGATGCGCTGTATGGAGCGTTGGGCATTCAGGCGGCGGCACAAGGGACGATGAATAATTTTACCTTTGGCAATGCTCAACACCAGTATTACGAAACGATCTGCGGCGGATCGGGGGCGGGAGCGGATTTTGCGGGGACAGATGCAGTCCAAACGCACATGACCAATTCGAGACTGACTGATCCAGAGGTTTTGGAATGGCGGTTTCCGGTGCTGCTCCAGGAGTTTGCGATTCGTCCGGATAGCGGCGGTGCGGGCAGGCAGCGGGGCGGCAATGGCGTGATCCGTCGCCTCCAGTTTCGCGAACCGATGACGGCGGCAATTCTTTCGGGGCATCGGCTAGTTCCGCCGTTTGGACTGGCGGGCGGCGAATCTGGCAAAGTGGGGCGCAACTGGGTGGAGCGATCGACTGGCGAGCTGGAACCGCTCAGCAGTCGGGCGGAAGTGGCGATGCAGTCTGGCGATGTGTTTGGGATTGAAACCCCCGGAGGCGGGGGCTATGGGTCTGTTTGACTTCAGAGTTTCACTTAGAGAATGTTTGAAAAGTGATAGTTGCTATCCGATCCGCCCCCTAAATCCCCCAATTCTGGGGGACTTTGAGCAAAAGCCGGGTCGAAAGTCCCCCAGAATTGGGGGGTTGGGGGGCGAATGCAGAACGCTCGATACTTTTCAAACATCCTCTTAGAGTTTCACTTAGAGATAAACTCAACGGTATTTAAATCTACTTGAATTCTGATTTGATTGTTGATTTGCTCGGTGATGTCAGAGAGCCGACTTTTGACCAAGCCTCCGTGAAGGGTATGAACGATCAATTGATCGTTTTCGGTCGGGCGATCGAACAGAAAGTCATCCAAGTCTCGACCCGGCTCAAACGCACCACCAGCCCAACGGAGCGCATCAACGCATCGTCTAAAAATCTTGGGGTAGATCAGCTTTCCTGTCTCTGGACTTAGATCGTCCAACGTGTTGACTGTAAAGAGGGAGGTCTTATCAAATTCCCAGATTCCTGTTTTTGCGCTTTTTGCCTTCTGGTAGGCGGTAATCAAAGCTTTTTGCACATTAAACGACAGACCGCCAGAATAAAGCCCCAAATAGGCTAACCCCGTTTCTGCTGCGTGAAAGTTATAGCTTTCGGCTAGCAGTGATTTCGTCAATTTGATCTCTGAACC
>JBBSFA010000218.1:0-5969 GCA_038239185.1 Elainellales cyanobacterium
CGGATAAAGCTGGGCAGATAGCCTACAATCACGGCTGCTCTAGGTCTGCCAGAGCTCCTCTAGACTGAGTGGGGTTTCATGACGAGCTTCGTCCATTGCCCGATATAGCCCTTCATCTTCGATCGCTTCCAGCAGGTTTTGGTAGTCGGCAATATCTAAGATGACTTTGCGAATCTTGCCCTGTGAATCGGTGATGAATTCTTGTGCGAAGGGATAGTTTTCGACGGGATGGGTCATGGTTTGGCAAGTCAAAACTGGGATGAGATTGTCTAAATTGTAGCAAGGCGATCGCCCGTCCCCGTACCCGTCCATACCCGTACCCGTAGGGGCACAGCATTCGGCAGTCAATCCACCGACTCACCAATAATCGATCGCCCGAATGCCGTGCCCTCAACCTAGAGGCGAATTCACCCACAACCGATCGCCCGAATGCCGTGCCCTTACCTTTGTTGGAACCGTAAAGCGATCGCCCACAGGCAACCGAAAACCGATCGCAGCGGGTTAAGAGGAGCGATCGCAGCTTCACTCGTTTCTCAATTGCTCTAGCAAGGCTTGTGTTGTCGGGTGATCGGACAACTGCGCGGCTTGCCCTGACTCGATCGCCTGTCGCAAGCACTCAACGAAATTGCTCCGGACGGTTTGGGTATTGGGATGAGTTTTGCCCAAGTGCGATCGATTGGGTTTTGCTGGAAAACCTCAGCGATTTGTAGATGTTGCCTCTGAAGTCCATATCGTAAACTTGCAGCCGATCTGCTTCTGCATCAATTCTGAAGATAATTCGGGTTTTGCCGACGCGCATTCTAAAAAACCCTTTCCAATCCCCTTTCAGGCTCTTGATGTCTAGTTCATTGGAGGGAATAATCCCTTCGGTTTCGATCGCTTCTAGAAGAGTAGCCAGCTTTTCCCTGATTTTTTCGGCTTCTTTGGCTGAAAGTTTCTCTAGAAATTTGACAGCCGTTTTACTGAGGAAGAGTTCCATGCTTCACCCAATCGGTCATGTTGACAAACTCAGCGTCGGCAGGGTTGGTGGGCACACCTAGTTTTTCCTGAATTTCTTGCATTTCCCGATCGCTGACGTAGGGAATCAAGACTTGGCAGAGACGCAAGCGTTCTTCTCGGAGCACTTCTCGCATACTTTCTTTGACCAGTTACTTGAGTTCAGATGCTTCCACAGCCGCTCCTTATCTGTCCTGAGGGGATCTTTATTTCATCTCAGTCTATCGTCTTGGGTTGCCTTTTACTCTGCCTGAAGCTGTGCCAGCACTGCTTGTGTTGTTGGATGATTCAGACAACTGCGCGGCTTGCCCTGATCCGATCGCTGACTCGTCTTTTGATCAGGGGAAATAGTTGGGATGAGATTGTCTAAATTGTAGCAAGCCGATCGCTCGTACCCATACCCGTCCCCGTCCCCGTCCCCGTCCCCGTCCCCGTAGGGGCACAGCATTCGGCAGGCAATCCATCGACTCACCGACAACCGATCGCCCGAATGCCGTGCCCTCAACCTAGAGGCGAGTTCACCCACAACCGATCGCCCAAATGCCGTGCCCTTACCTTTGTTTGAACCGTAAAGCGATCGCAGCTTTACTCGTTTCTCAATTGTGCTAACAAGTTTTGGGTTACTGGATGATCGGACAACTGCGCGGCTTGCCCTGACTCGATCGCCTGTTGCAAGCACTCAACGAAATTTCCCCAGCCTGCTTGGGTATTGGGATGGGTTTTGCCCAATCGATCGAACAGAATCGCTAAACCTCTCAGATACAACGGTTCCGCTTCGCTGTAGCGCTGTTACGATCCGCACAGCGCTGCTAAATTATTGAGACTGGTTGCACATCAGGGTGGTTGTCTCTTAACTAAGTTTTCGCAACCTCTGACATTGCTCTAGCCACGGTTGCGCTTGTTTGTACACTCCTCGTTCCTCATAGAACAAAGCAATTTGAGTGAATAGTTCAATACTGCTGTCTGATTTATAGTGAGGTGCTACTTCTTCAAGGTGCAAAATCGAGACAGCAAATTGAGTAATTAGACCTACCGTGATAATTTTAGGAGATTCTTTCGTTACCTCTGCCACCAATACCCGACAAACCGATCGCTTCATTTCCGCCTCGATCGCCATCCCCGATCGCTTCGCCGCAAAAAACTCTCGCAAAAGCTGATGCAGTTGGTAGAGTCCCTGATCCGATCGCTGGAGCAGATGCAGCCCCAGCAGGGCTTTGTCTCGCGTATCTTCCAGATCTTCCGCCTCCCATTCTGGCAAACAGGCTTCTACCAGATCCCAAGGAATCGGGGCAAGGGCAAACAGACTCAATAGCCCTGCCAACTGCTGCGCCGACTCCGACAAGATTTCCCAACTCAGCTCAAACGCTGCCGTCACGCCCAGCGTTGCCGTCATGCCGGGTTCCGCTTGCTTCAGCGCTTGGGCATCCAACCGTTTGTCTTGCAGCCGTTGCAACAGCGTGGCGATCGACAAATCTTTTTTCCGCTCCAAATACCGCGCCACCAGCTCCAAGCCCAGCGGCAAGCAGCCCACCCACTGACACAAAGCCTTAGCCTCCGCTAGCTGCGCCTCAATCCGCGCCGCAGAGACGATCGATCGCAACAGCTCCAAAGCCGCCGCTTCACTCAGCACCTCCAGCCGCAGTTGCCGCACCGATGCCACCAGATCCAGCCGCGTCGTCAGCAACACCTTGAAGCGATCGCCTCTGGGCGGCAGATAGGGCAGAATCGCTGAGTAGTCAGTCACATCATCCCAGATCAGCAGCGCAGTGCCTTCGCGCCAGTGGCTCCAGCAATAGGCAACCTGCTGCAACATCTCCAGATCGATCGGCGGCGACAAGTCTAGCTGCGTGCGGGCAAAGCTAACGATCTGAATCCCTACGTCTTGACTCGATCGCAGCCAGCAAACGCCGCCCGGATAGTGATCTTGCTCCAGCGATCGATAGGCATACTGCAAGGACAGTTCGGTTTTGCCGATGCCGCCCATGCCTTGAATCGCAGTAATCGCCAAACGGTTGGATTCCTGAAGCCGATCGTCCAGCCGCTTCAGGTCATCGTCTCGCCCGACAAACTCAGTGGCGATCGTGTAGGGCAGATTGTGAGGCGTTTTCCTCCGATCAGAGGCGATCGGATCAGAGGGTGTTACTTTTTTGCTAGTGCTTTAGCCCATTTGGTAAAGGTGGGGAAATGGGTTTGCAGAAATTTTTCGGTATCTAGCTCGGCTTCGTAAGTCACATTGACAAATGGCGGCAATAGCGAGAGCGTCCCTTTCAGCTTGGCAGCCGCAGCCGCTCCTGGCTGGTTGATCTGCTCATAAATCTGCTGCAACAGCGCTATCATCTCTGGCGGATACTGCTGGCTAACTTGCAGTTGTCCTACTTGCTCTACTAACTCTGCCACAATCAATTCTGCCTCTGGCTCCTGAATCGTAGCCGTTGCCGATTGCTCCGCCAAAATCTGCCAATACTCTGTCTCGAAAGGCTTGATCTCAGCCTTCAGATCTTCAATTTGTTGCTTAATTCGGATTTTTTCTTCCGGCGCAATCGTCGTCAGAGTGTCTTCTTTGCCGTGCAACTGATCTCGCAGACGTTTCAGGCTCTTTTCAACCTGTGGCAAGCGATCGCTCGACATCTAAAGCCCCCCAGTCCATGAACTATGACTGGCTCAACTCTACTTCAACCCCATAGATTTTGTCATCTATAGGTGTTTTCCTGCTCTAAACGTCAGCTTTCTAGTTGCGATCGAGTCACATCGAGCTTTTTACTCGGAACACCGAGCTTTTTGCTCGAATGATGCGGCTCAGAATGCGAAACGTCGAGCTTTTTGCTCGAATGATGCAGTTCTGAACTCGGAACATCGAGCTTTTTGCTCGGATGATGCGGCTCAGAACTCGGAGCATCGAGCTTTTTGCTCGAACGATGCAGTTCTGAACTCAAAACGCCTCAAAGAAAAAGAAGTGCTGCGCGACTCTTGTGCTGCGCCCAAGTTTCGTTTATAGTATCCGATACTGGTTTTTTCTAGCAGGGAATTCCAGTGTGTCCAGGCTTAAGGTGAGGACGCTGATTAGGGAAGTTAGCAGCAACCCTAACCAGCTTACCCGGTCTTCTGAATACCGCAGAAGGCAGGGCTTCGATGATTTTAGATCGAAAGATCTAAAATCGGTGCCTTGCTAATGCAAACCAGTGGTGGGAACACCCAACCCTTAAGCCTTTCTTCTCAAACTAAGCATTAGCAAGGAATCATCATGACCACAGAATTCAACGAATTGCTGCCAGCTTCACGCGAAGAAAAAGCTCAGGTTTGGATCATCGGCACCCGCGACCAAGTCAATCATCTGATCAACGAGTTCTATGTCAAACGCATCGCGACCGATCGCGTCCAGTTCACGCCGATCGTGCCTGCCCCCTTTGCTGCGGGTAAGTACATGAGCGTCTTGGTGCGATAGCAACTCTCTTGCAGTGAGAAGCAGCAGAGTCTCTAATCCCTAGAGACTCTGCAATTCGCTTTGGCAGATTGCCAAGAAAGAGGATGAGCCGATCGCCCGTAGGGGCACAGCATTCGGCAGGCAATCTACCGACTCACCGACAACCGATCGCCCGAATGCCGTGCCCTCAACCTAGAGGCGAGTTTCATCTATTGGAAAGCAGGCGTTACCTTTTGGGATACCGCTAAACCAACCGTCTCGCCGCCAGTCGCATCAAAGATCCAATGCACACCCAAGAAAATTCGGCTGAGCTTGTTTTGCTCGATCGCCTCGCGGAGCGTAAAAGTCTGCTCCCATCGAGGACGAGTTGCACCCGTGTTGTCTGTGGTCACCCCGTTGAATTCATCGGACACAAAGCTAAGCCGAATCTCTTCTGGTGTCTTGCCGAGCAGAGCGGCAACTGTCTCAAAGCAAGCTGAGCCAAACGTGGCATGTCCAGACGGATAAGCAGGAAAATTTGGGGTTCCGTTGCTGCCGCCCGCACCCGCAACAGGAGGCACAACCGGGTTACTCTTAGGCGCACCCAGCGGTAGCCAAAACGGGTCGCCCGCTTTACCGCGCAGATGGTTGCCATCGCCTTTGCCAGTCGATCCAAACCCATCGTCTGCTTCACGAATGCCAACCACAGGACGCCAAAAGTCGTACTCATATTTCCAATGCCAAGCGGCAATGCTGGCATCTGCCATCGCCACATTGATCGCGGTCAGCATTCTGATTTGCTTGTCGTGAGGTAGCGCATCAAACTCTGTAATGCAACGCACGATTTGATTGTAGAGGCGGGGTGGCGTTCCTAGTTTGTTAGCCCCATCATATCCCCAGAAAATCCCAACCAATGCCTGCTCTCGCGATTCTTGATCGCGCTGAGTGATATCGCTCTTGCCTACTTCAATCACTTGATCAAACGCGATCGCATAGTCTTCGCTGGTCAAAGCAGGCGGCGGCTGCAAAAATGCATCGGTTGCAACATTGGCTAACACGAAGGGTTTCACCTTTCTCCAGTTGCGCCCCAGTGCCTTTTGCTTTGGATCAAGCGGATCACGGCGATGATGTCCGGGTGCAGGATTATACATTTCGTCGAGCTGAGGCAATTCTGAGCCATCACCTATCCGAGCCAATAGCCACGCTTCAGCCACGTTTTTGCCATAGGTTAAGGCAGCAAGATCATGACCAATCAGGAGCGGGAGAGATTGCGCTGCAATATATTGAGCATCATCTGGATAGAGCAGTTCGGCCGCCCGAAGCCCAGCTCCTACGAGTGCATCAGTCCCGATCGCATCGGTAGTACTAACTCCCACAGGATTCGCTAAGGTTGCGAGATTTGGACTAAATAATCCGGTAACTTTTGCATAAGCATCGTGAGCCGCAAGGTGAATAATCGCCAGCGCACGGGCAGTTTTAGTTGGTCCCGCATTGGTCGCCGCATGTCCATTACTAAAGTCGCGAGCCACTAACTCAAGCGCTAAATCATTAATTGCTTTAATACTCATTGAAA
>JBBSFA010000219.1:0-5956 GCA_038239185.1 Elainellales cyanobacterium
AGGCATAAGCCAGATTGGTTGCACCTTGGCGAATTGCCTCTCGGATGATCTGCGCCGGATTCGTTTGCGCCGCATATAGCAGAATTGTCTGCCGCCACCAAGACTGCTTATCTGCACTAGCCACATTCGCATCCTTGAAGTGGGGATACAAACTCGCCTCTTGATTCAGCGCCTTAATCTGCGCTGCCGCCAAAAACTCCTGAAAGCTCAAATGCGAAAATTCGCATCCCTCCAATCCCTGCCGCACAATCAACTCACTCACATCAATGATTTGCTTGAGAAACTCTTCAGGGGCGATCGACTGCTTCTTCTCTACCAAGATGCGATCGATCAACTGCAACAGCTCTGCCTCCGGAATCAGTCTGAGTTCCCGCTGCATCATCGTCAATGCCACCTGCTGCAAAACAGACTGCCGCTCAGCCGCAGGCAACGCCAACACAATGCTGCGGGCTTCCGGTCGCTTTCGCAACTGCAACGTGCAAATATCCTGATACAGTTCTGCCCGTTGGCGCGGCAGCTCCGCCCCCGGATCGCTGCGATGATACGAAGCCAACAGGTTCAGCAGCAACGGATTTTTGGCAAGATCAGCCAATCCAGGGCGATCGGGTTCATGAATCTGGCTCAACAGATTCTCTGCATTTCGAGTCGCCTCCTTCGTCACCTCCGGCGTATCTCGTCCCCCCCGATCAAGCTTTTCCTGACACAAATACCACTGCCGCACAAACAATTCCTGCTGTTCGCGCTGGAAGGGACGCACCCAAAGCTTAGTCCTGAGCGGTTCGGCATAGTTTTCTTTGTAGGCAGTCGGGCGAGAAGTGAGAATAAAGTGCGATCGATTAAACCGCTGCATTTGGGCGTTAATCCAACGGCTCAAGGCAGGTCGCTGACTCTCTGGAATCTCATCAAACCCATCCATCAGAACGATCGCATCGCCTCTGCTCAACGCCTCCTGAAACCAATTTGCCGGAAGTTTTTTCAGCCGCTCACTCAGATCTGCAACCTCCACCTGCTTCAGGTGTTTTTGCATCACTAGCTCCGGCAAAGTCGGCGGATTGTCGCCCGTCAGCAGATCCTTATAGTTTCGCAACAGCAACAGCACGGGAATCAACTGGTGAGCCGCTTGGCTTAAAAACCTGCCCTGCTGCTTCATGCCGTAAGTATAGGCAAGGTGTTTCAGCAAAGTGGTCTTGCCAAATCCGCCCCAAGCCACGATCGCCAACTGCCGATAGGCTGGTTCCCGCTTGGCTTCCGCCAAATAATCCCAAATGCAGCTTTCCTGACTGGCTCTTTCAAACTGCTCTATCTCCTGACGGCTCGGCGCTTTACGAGTACGCGATCGCAATCCCGGCAGCATGGCGCTAGAGTCGAGCTGGAGCGGCACAAACACCTCTTGCAGCATCGGCATAAAAATGCGATCGCGTGACCCCATCCCCTCCGATTTATAATCCCGACACTCCAAAGCCTGACAGAGCAGATAGGCATCTTCCGCACGGGTCGCTTTGGCAATGAGCTGATTGATATTGTCATCAATGCCCCGCTCCGCCGCTTCTCCCAATTTTTCTAAGCGCTGCTCAGTCCCCGTATGGATTGGTTTGAGCATTTTAGCGGCATAGGACAGCAATACACCAATCACAGCAGAGGCGATCGCTTTTGGTATATCACTCGCAATAAATAGAAACCAAATAGCTCCGATGCCTCCCCCTGTGATGCCTCCCGGTCTAATCACTTTGAGAACAATGTCTGCAATTTTCTCGCTCAAAGCAGGCTCTGGAGTTGGCGGCATAGGGAGAGCAAATTGGAGAATCAGGCAATTTATCCTAATTTATAACGCCAATTGCGATCGCTCTTAAGTTTTAGTAACTCAGATATAAGTCTTTGTTGCTCAGATTCGATCGCTTCTTACTCTGATTCAAACTTGTATAAGGAATGAGAATTTAATAACCTCGAATTTTGTAGGGTGCGTTGGAGGATGTGTGAAAAGTGCCCCCAAAACCCTATAGGGGCGTGGCATTCGGCAAGAAAGTCCTAAACTCGCCGACAAATGGTTGCCCGAATGGCGCGCCCTTACACCTAGAGGTACATCGATAACTTTTCAAACACCCTCTTAGGCGCTAGCCGTAACGCATCAAGCCCTTGGAACGATGCGTTACGCTGCGCTAACGCATCCTACGCAAAATTACTCTGAGAACAGGGGTTAGGGGATGTAGCTTGCCTCCCGCAGGGTGGGCGGGTCGATCGAATCTTACACTTCGCTAGAATTTTTGACAGGACGCGAGTTCTTTTTGCGAACAAACTCAGCGATCGCCTGTTTAGAGTTCTTCCGTTTCGGCGGTTCGGGCAATTCGGGCTGTAGATTGCACCAGCGATCGTAAATCAAGTTTTTGATTAATTCGTCGCTGGAAACATTTTCCTGAGCCAAGATTTCGGTTAGGTAATATTCGGTCTGTTGATCGATGAATTGGGTCAACATAGGACAACTGCTCTCAGTAAGTGTTGCAAGAAGATAAGTTGCAAGAAGATAACGGAAGCTACCTTTGGGAGACTCAAGTGAATGGCAGTGGAAGTCAAAAAGCTGAATATTAGGACTGGCAGTCTGCGAACTATCAGCAGACCGTGATTATCTAGCGATCGCCAACGTTTCGCCCATCTTAACGAACCGATCGATCTGAGCACAGTGAAAGAAACCACCCTAATGTTGGGAAGGTAACCGTACCTGCGCTGGATCAACTGAGCGAAAAGATTTGTATCAACTTAAAAATATTGCTCTGAAGCCAGATAACCTGCTTCCTCAGCCGATTTGTGCCTCTTACTCGAATTTCTTCAGTCCTAAAATTTCGTCTGCAAAGTTTTCGCAAATTCTCTTCACAAATTGCCTTTACAGCCTAGTGCGCTCTTTACAACTTTAAGAGGCAACCTCCTAAAAACAGGTATATTTTCTAAAAACTTAATTTCAAGATTAAGTTTTTAGAAAATTTGTGCAAAAGGTGTTGTGAGATACCAGTGCGTGAAACAGCTCATGCAAATCTGCGATCGCTCAAGGCTCAATCCTGAAGCCGAACTTTTGCCGCTGCGATCGCCTGTTTAACCTGCTCAAATCCCGTGCCGCCGTAGCTATTGCGGGCAGAGACGACCTGACGAGGGGCGATCGCTGCATAGATATCTGACTCAAACGCGGGATGAATGGCTTGCCACTCCGGCAAACTCAAATCCTTGAGCAGCTTTCCCGATGCCAGCGAGGTTTTCACCACCTTGCCGACGAGATTGTACGCTTCGCGGAAGGGAACGCCTTTAGCAGCTAGATAATCCGCCACATCAGTCGCGTTGGAGAAATCTTCTGCGACGGCTTCGTTCAGGCGGGCGGTGCGAAACTCCAGTCCTTCCTGCATCAGAATCGTCATCGCTTCCAAGCAGCCCTGCACGGTTTTAACCGCATCAAATAGAGCCTCTTTGTCTTCCTGTAAGTCTTTGTTGTATGCCAGCGGCAGACCCTTCATCAGCACCAACAGCGCTTGCAGATGCCCAAAGACGCGCCCCGTTTTGCCGCGCACCAGTTCAGGCACATCAGGATTTTTCTTTTGGGGCATAATGCTCGACCCGGTGGAGCAGCTATCTTTCAAAGTCACGAAGCCAAACTCTTCCGATGCCCACAAAATCACTTCCTCGGACAATCGTGACAAATGCACCATGATCAGACTGGCGGCACACAGAAATTCGATCGCAAAGTCGCGATCGCTGACTCCATCCAGACTATTGGCATAGACCTTCCTAAAGCCCAGTAGCTTAGCCGAATAGTGGCGATCGATCGGAAACGTGGTGCCTGCCAAAGCCCCAGAGCCGAGCGGCGAAATATCCACCCGCTGATAGACATCGCCTAGGCGCTCCCAGTCGCGCTGGGTCATCTCGACATATGCCAGCAGATGATGGGCTAAACTGAGCGGCTGAGCGCGCTGCAAATGGGTATAGCCTGGAATCAACGTCTCGATATTTTTCTCGGCTAGACCCAGCATCACCGTCTGGAAAGCCTTGAGCCGCTGCTGGATTTGCTGAATTTGGTCACGCAGATACAGGCGCGTGTCGGTTCCCACCTGATCGTTGCGCGATCGTGCCGTATGCAGTTTTTTGCCGACATCGCCAATCAGCTCGGTCAGCCGCCGCTCTACGGCAAAGTGAACATCTTCGGACTCTACGCCAGGATTCAGCTTACCTTCCCGATACTCTTGCCGCACTTGCTCCAGCCCTGCCACTAGCTGCTCTCCTTCTTCCGGAGAGATGATGCCCGTTTGCGCCAACATCCGAGCATGGGCTTGCGATCCAGTGATGTCATACTCGATCAGCGCAATGTCAAAGCTAATGCTAGCGTTGAACTGGGCGATCGCGGGGTGCAAAGCAGACTCAAATCGCTGACTCCAGGTTTGCGACTGTGCAGAAGAATTAACCACGTTGTTTCACTTGAGTAGGGGGATCAGCAGCCCAGAATAAGCTGCTTTGAGTCTTAAGGTTTCAGGTTTGAGTCCTAAATTTTGTATCGCAAAGGACTTTCTAGGCGAGAAATCTTCTAGCCGTAGCTCGTAAAACTGCGAATGAAATAGCCTACAACGATTCCAATCAGCAATGCCCAAGCTTGCCCAGTTTTGAAGAAGTGATCAAAAAAGCTCCGAGTTGCCGCAAACACATCGGTATTCAAGAGCGCTAAAGGGCTGCTTAGGGAATGCCCTGCACTCCAATCCCAAGAGCCGATCGCCATCAGCCGAGAGATCATCTCGCCGCTCAAATCAAAGGCGCTATCAAAACTCACAGTCGTCACAAGATGCTGCGCCAACTCCATCCAAATCATGATCCTTCGCTCCTTCACACAAGATGTTCCCAAGCCCTAGTGTGCCACAGCCTTGAAGACTCAGATCGATTTAGCTTGTGAAAGAAATTGTTGATCTATCTGATGAACAGGGCACTCTTGCTGACATGAGCTTAGCGCCGCACACAGCGCTAACCACATCTCTGGGGCATCTCTTCTTAGTTAATCGCAAGGAACCGAATACGCTCATTCCGCGCGAGTGTGCCAAAAGCTGTTTTTTGAACTGCTAGAGCGTTAGTTTGTCAGCGCCGCAATAGCCGCAATAGCCGATAGTCCTTCTGGTTTCGTTCGCCAATGTCGCGTTCCAGCCAAGGAAGGGCGATCGCATTGTCCTGTGCTTTGCTCCTCGCTCTACTCGTCCCAACTTAATCCCAAACTCAATTGAACTATGCCAGTTAATCCTAATTTTACCGAAGATACCAGCGTTACCCTGCCAGGCGTAGCTCTTAGCTCTGTTGCCTGGGCAGACTACAACGGCGATGGTAAGCCCGACTTCTTGCTTGCGGGACTAGCGAGCGGATCGAATCGGGTCGCCAAGCTCTATACCAATACGGGCAGTGGGTTTACCGAAGATACCAGCGTGACCCTGCCAGGCGTTTACAATGGTTCGGTTGCCTGGACAGACTACAACGGCGACGGTAAGCCCGACTTCTCGCTCACGGGAGAGGATGCATCGTATCACTGGATCGCCAAGCTCTACACCAACACGGGCAGTGGCTTTACCGAAGATACCAGCGTGACCCTGCCAGGCGTGAACACTGGCTCTGTTGCTTGGGCAGACTACAACGGCGACGGTAAGCCTGACTTCTTGCTCACGGGACTACCGAGCCAATCGGGTCCACCGATCGCCAAGCTCTACACCAACACGGGCAGTGGGTTTAGTGAAAACACCGGCGTTACCCTGCCAGGCGTTTACGCTAGCTCTTCTACCTGGGCAGATTACAACGGCGACGGTAAGCCCGACTTGCTGCTCACAGGAAAAGACGCATCGAATCAACCGATCGCCAAGCTCTACACCAACACGGGCAGTGGGTTTAGCGAAGACACCAGCGTTACCCTGCCAGGCGTAGCTCTTAGCTCTGTTGCCTGGGCAGACTACAACGG